>JAADGZ010000052.1 GCA_013152045.1 Gammaproteobacteria bacterium | reverse complement strand
ACCTACGCATTTTAACGATATTCGTAGGTTGGGTTGAGCGATAGCGAAGCCCAACAACGGAATACCAGCAGAGTAAAAATCAGCTTTCCTGTTGTTGCCGCCGGTAGTGAATTTTATGTATTACTTTGCGACCAATGTAGTCGGTAAATGCTTCAACATTACGGTAATCGGCCGTTTGAATAAACGCTGCCAGTTCATCAATAAGTTCTCGAGTACGTAGAATATCAGTATGTGGTCGTCCGCAGGCTCGACAATACGTGCCGTCGTCGGTACAGGCGGACTTTCCGAGGCAGGGTTTGAATTCGGCCATTTAGATCCCCAGGCTTCGAGCGCCAGACTCATGTCCTGTTATAGGCTGAGCCTGTGCCGCAGTGAGCAGATCACTAATATCGGCGTTGATAATGGTGATCCCTTTGCGTTCACAAAAACGCTTTTCTTTTCGGGTGGGTTCCGGAATTAGCGCCCAGCCTGCGGGATCTTCTGCCGCATAAATCATATCGGATAAAACCATGCGCTCGGTATCGCGGGTCATGTACATGCCGAGCAAGAGATATTGTTTACCTTTGCGATAGCTTTTTAGAAAATCCGGGATGGCGAAACCACCCATTAATTCAGTAATGTAATCCACATAGTCAGCATCCGAGGCAATAAAAGTCGAATCCGGTAAGGGGCTGCCCATCGGTTTAAACAATACCGGCAGGCGGGTATCGACTTTATCCTGTTCGATCTCCTGGTAGGATTTGCCATCGTAATGATGAATAAAAAAGCGGTAATTGGTGCCACCGATCCGAGATATCCCTCGAATTAAAGTATGCGGTGTATCGGCATAAGAATCCTGTAACTGAGTATCTCGATTGATGTCAATGACGTAGGCCGGTTTGATTTCAGCCAGCCAGTCATGTATGTGGGCACGGCTCCAGTTTCTTTTAGCATAAGTCTCATGCAGAAACTTGTTAACAAAGTTTCTGCCTTTTTTATGTTCCATATTCATGGCTGCACGCGGGAATTCATACATCAGGCGTGGAGCCATAGGCTGGCCCCCATTCATGGCCAGAATCAGACTATCACTATCTGCAGGAATGGCCTCAGAGCTGCCGATCTCGGTCACACCTTTTAGTGCACCCGCACCCAGGTAGGGGACAATCTGACCTGTCCTGATACCTGCAATAATTTCATTCAATCCTGTAATGGACATAGTTGTCTCCACACCTTAAATTTAGTAACTACCTTTAAGATAGGGTTAAGCAAGTAATGTTCCACTATCTAAGTGCTTGAATTTACTGTTTGAACAGGTAGTTTTTCTGGTGGGTTTAGTGCATCGGCGATAAAAATGTAGCAGTCGTAACAATGCTAGAAGCCGGATTCTATGGTCATTCTATATAAGCCTCCGATGACAATATATTCCTGTTCCCCCTGGAGTCTGCCGTGCAACAATTCTGGGAACCATAATATTTTTGAATATGGGACTTGTGCTTTGAGGACGATGTCGCCGAATTCACTTGCCCGCTCATATTGATTGGTAAAGGAATTCAGGTTGTTCAGCAGGGTGATGATTTGTGTCTTACTATCCTGCCTGAGAATTTCCAGCTCATTGAAATGATTGATTCCGCGATACAGGCAGAGATGTTGTGTGCTGCTGCGCTGCGCAAGTTCATACTGACAATAACTGTAGAGTAGATCTAACTGCATCTCTAAGGCATTGGTGTTATAGAGTCCCTGGGAACGTTCGGCTATGTATCTATAGTATGGTTCGCAGTCAAAATCGCTTATCCGCGCCTTATGGTAGCGGGTCAGCAGGCCGAAACGTGATTCAACCCAGGCCTTGAGTACCGCCGCTTCCTGTTCCTCTGCGTCAAACATCCAGCCGCGCAACAGGCGTAAATAAGTGGCCTTGTAACGGCTGCCCGCTACTGCGCCGGCTTCTTCCGGCGTTGCTAGCTGAAAACAGGCCTGCATATAGTTCATGAAAATCTGCCCACGTTCACGCACATCGGCACATTTATCCAGCTCTAAAAACAGGCCGTGGTGCAGGGTATTCACGCCATCGAGCAGTAGATCGGCGGGATGTTGTTGAAAAGTCAGGCTGCCAAGAATATCGGCGGGCAGGTTACACCGGTTAATGGGCAGGCGGGCTGAACTGGGTAATGAGAGAATTACTTGGTTATGGTTGGTCTTGAGCATCTTGTCGTTAAGCATACAACGAACAGGGGAATGTTGTTAATGCCACTGTCCCTCGTATTGGATAATTTATAATAATCACAGTATAAACATGAACTTAAAGTGATTTTTAAAATTGGCACGCCGATTGCTGAAGGAGATATGTGCAAATGTTGTTTTACAACACCTAAAATTATTTACTGCAATGCAAGGAGAAAGAACAATGGCATTGCGTCAATGTGCAATTTACGGGAAGGGTGGTATCGGTAAATCCACTACAACCCAGAATCTGGTCGCGGCGATGGCTGAAGCGGGCCAGAGGATCATGATCGTTGGTTGTGATCCAAAAGCTGATTCTACTCGTTTGATTCTGCATGCCAAGGCGCAGAACACGATTATGGAAATGGCAGCAGAGGCCGGTTCGGTGGAAGATCTGGAACTGGAAGATGTGCTCAAAACCGGTTATGCCAATATCCAGTGTGTTGAATCTGGTGGTCCTGAGCCGGGTGTGGGCTGTGCTGGTCGTGGTGTTATTACCGCGATTAACTTCCTTGAAGAGGAAGGTGCCTATGACGAAGATGTTGATTTCGTATTTTACGATGTTCTGGGCGACGTGGTTTGTGGCGGCTTTGCTATGCCGATTCGTGAAAACAAGGCCCAGGAAATTTACATCGTGGTGTCCGGCGAAATGATGGCTATGTACGCGGCGAATAATATCGCCAAGGGTATTGTGAAGTATGCAAACTCCGGCAGCGTGCGTCTGGCTGGTTTGATCTGTAATTCTCGTAATACTGATCGTGAAGATGATCTGATTATCGCCCTGGCTGAAAAACTGGGTACCCAGATGATTCACTTTGTTCCGCGTGACAATGTTGTTCAGCGTGCTGAAATTCGTCGTATGACGGTTATTGAATATGATCCGAAAGCCAAACAGGCTGATGAGTATCGTGAACTGGCGAAGAAAATTATCGAGAACAAAAAATTTGTTATTCCTACGCCAATCACCATGGATGAGCTCGAAGAACTGTTGATGGAATTTGGTATTCTGGATGAGGAAGACGAAAGCATCATCGGTAAAGCCGCTGAAGCCTGATCTAGGTTATGTAAGTTTGTCCAACATGATGGGCCTGTGTTAAGCAATTTAGAACTTAAAATATAGTGTCCGTCACAATTTAATTTCAATTCCCTGTCCACAGATGGGTGGCAGAGGAAGAGGAGTAGTAGTTCAATGGCAACGATGACAAATGAAGAAACCGAGGCCCTCATTCAGGAGGTGCTGGAGGTTTATCCAGAAAAAGCGAAGGAAGATCGGGCTAAGCATTTAATGGTCAATGATCAGGATCCTGATAAATCCAAAAAATGCATGACCTCCAACCGCAAATCACTGCCCGGTGTCATGACCGTTCGTGGTTGCGCCTATGCTGGTTCGAAGGGTGTAGTCTGGGGACCGGTCAAGGATATGGTTCATATCTCACATGGCCCGGTAGGCTGTGGACAGTACTCACGTGCAGGTCGCCGTAACTACTATATAGGTATGACAGGTGTTGATACCTTCGGCACCATTAACTTTACCTCAGATTTTCAGGAAAAGGATATTGTCTTTGGCGGTGATAAAAAATTAGACAAATTATTGGACGAAGTTCATGGCCTGTTCCCGCTGATGAAGGGGAGTTCGATTCAATCAGAATGCCCGGTGGGCTTGATTGGTGATGATATTAGTGCGGTTGCCAAAAAGAAAGCCAAGGAATATGGCAAGGTTGTGGTTCCGGTTCGCTGTGAAGGTTTCCGTGGCGTGTCCCAGTCGCTGGGGCATCATATTGCCAATGACGCCATTCGTGACTGGGTATTAGGTGCGCGCGATGATGATGATAGTTTTGAATCTACGCCTTATGATGTCGCGATTACCGGTGACTACAATATTGGTGGCGATGCCTGGTCTTCACGTACCTTGCTGGAAGAAATGGGCCTACGAGTGGTTGCCCAGTGGTCCGGTGATGGAACATTGTCGGAAATGGAGCTGACGCCTAAGGTTAAACTTAATTTGCTGCATTGCTATCGTTCGATGAACTATATCTCTCGTCATATGGAAGAAAAGTACGGTATTCCTTGGCTTGAGTACAACTTTTTTGGTCCCACCAAGATTGCTGAAAGCCTACGCAAAATAGCCTCTTTCTTTGATGACAAGATTAAAGAAGGTGCGGAACGTGTGATTGCAAAGTATCAGGCTGAATATGAGGCGGTTATCGCCAAGTATCGCCCACGCCTCGAAGGCAAGCGGGTAATGCTTTACGTGGGTGGTCTGCGCCCTCGTCATGTGATTGGCGCGTATGAAGATCTCGGCATGGAAGTCGTAGGCACCGGTTATGAGTTTGGTCATAACGATGACTATGAACGGACCACGCAGGACATGGGTAAAGCAACCCTAATTTATGATGACGTGACCGGCTATGAATTCGAAGAATTCGTCAAGAAAATAAAACCAGATTTGATTGGCTCGGGGATTAAGGAAAAATATATTTTCCAGAAAATGGGTATCCCCTTCCGGCAGATGCATTCCTGGGATTATTCCGGTCCTTATCATGGCTATGATGGCTTTGCTATTTTTGCGAGGGACATGGATATGACCCTGAACAATCCTTGCTGGAATAAAATCATCGCTCCCTGGAAACAGGAAGCTGAAGAGGATGAGGCGATCGCCGCAAGCGCATAATAACGTTATGGCCAGGCTGGCGATGAAACGCCAGCCTGCAGCGAACCCAACAATATGTACTATCAATTCCAACACCCGCTGTCCACAGATTAGTGGCGCGGGAGGAGAGAAATAATGAGTCAACATGTAGACAACATCAAGCCATGTTATCCCTTGTTCAGAGATGATGATTACAAGAAGTCACTTGAAAATAAACGTGCGATGGCTGAAGAATGTCACTCGGATGAAAAAGTCAAAGAGACATTTGAATGGACAACCAGTAGCGAATATCAGGAACTAAACTTTCAGCGCACCGCGCTTACCATCAATCCGGCTAAAGCCTGCCAGCCTCTTGGCTCAGTATTATGCTCGCTGGGCTTTGAAGGAACCTTGCCCTATGTACATGGCTCGCAGGGTTGTGTGGCGTATTTCCGTTCATACTTTAACCGTCATTTCAAGGAACCCATCGCCTGTGTTTCTGATTCCATGACGGAAGATGCGGCTGTTTTTGGCGGACAAAAAAATATGTATGATGGCTTGAAAAACGCTAAAGCCTTATACAAGCCAAAAATGATTGCTGTTTCCACTACCTGTATGGCTGAAGTGATTGGCGACGATTTGAATGCCTTTATCGGTAATGCCAAAAAAGAAGGTCATATCGAAGAAGATTTCCCGGTTCCTTTTGCCCACACCCCTAGTTTTGTCGGTAGCCATACCACGGGTTGGGATAATATGTTCGAGGGTACCTTACGCTATTTTACTGTCAATAAAATGGAAGATAAGGAAGTCGGCAAGAATGGCAAAATAAATCTGGTGCCGGGGTTTGAAACCTACTTGGGTAATTATCGGGTTATGCACCGGATGATGAAAGAAATGGATGTCGATTACAGTATGCTTAACGATCCTTCCGAGGTTCTGGATACCCCGGCGGATGGTTCGTACAGAATGTATTCCGGCGGCACGACTATCGAAGAGTTGGAAGATGCGCCGAATGCTATTGACACTTTGTTGTTACAACCCTGGCAGTCGATTAAAACACGGAAATATGTGAAAGGCACGCTGAAACAGCCAGCCTCAAATATTGCTATACCGATGGGCCTGGAAGGAACCGATGAGTTTTTGATGAAGGTCTCAGAACTCACTGGCAAGCCAATTTCCGAATCGCTAGAGAAAGAGCGTGGCCGTCTGCTGGATATGATGACCGACTCGCATGCCTGGTTACATGGTAAACGTTTTGCCCTGTATGGCGATGCGGATTATGTCATGGGGATGACGAAATTCCTGCTTGAACTGGGTGCCGAGCCGACCGATGTGCTTTGTAGTCATGCCAACAAACGTTGGAGGAAAGCGATGGATGCGATGTTGGCTGAATCTCCTTACGGAAAAAATACAGTGGTGCATACCAGTAAGGATTTATGGCATATGCGTTCCCTGGTATTTACCAATAAGCCTGATTTTTTGATTGGTAATTCCTATGGCAAGTTTATCCAACGCGATACTCTGGCCAAAGGTAAAGAGTTTGAGGTGCCATTGATTAGAATCGGCTTCCCGATTTTCGATCGCCATCATCTACATCGTATGACCACGCTGGGCTATGAAGGTGCGATGTATATTCTTACTACCCTGGTTAACTCGGTTCTTGAACGGCTTGATGAAGAAACGCGCGAAATGGGTGTTACCGATTATAGTTACGATCTTGTTCGTTAATTAACAGGCTGACTGGCCCGGTTTATGCCGGGCCAGAATCCTGTTACAGGAGAATGTTATGCCCAGTGTCATGTTGCGCCGCTCTGAGTCAGGTGCGTTGCTTTTTTATGTTGCAAAAAAAGATCTCGAAGCAACGGTTGATACGGTAGAAAAAGACAGTGATGAGGAATGGGGCGGCGAAGTTGTACTGGCGGATGGTTCGTCATGGTATATCGATCCCATTAGTCCTCCTCCCAGTTTTCCCACCACGCTTAGATTTAAGCGTGCTTGATTATTCGAATGTGTTTGATGCTTCAGCATCTACACAGGTACTTGATATTTAAACAGGAGAGTTAATTATGGCTATGCAAATTGTTGCTGAAATATGTACGGCGTGTGGTGACTGTGAGCCTGTCTGCCCAACCGGAGCGGTTCATACTCATAAAGGCGTGTATGCAATTAAAGCAAAAGATTGTACCGAGTGTGAAGATCAATATGATTTTCCGCAATGTGAAGATGTTTGTGAGATAGATGACTGCGTTATTTCCCTGGATTCCTAAGTATTATTAAATTATCTGTGAGGCGTAGAAAATGAGTGAAAATTTATTGGCTAAAGAAATCGCCTTGCGTATCGGGCTGGCATCACGTGAAATACCGGGAGTTGAACCGGCAAATATTTTGTCTGTGTTGAATGATTCTATTGGCTTGCCGCCAACATATGAAAGCCTCGATTCTCTGTCTGTCAAAATGTTAAAGTCGGCGGGCAATGGGGTTTTGAAAAACAAAGACACCAGCATGTTGAAAGCTGCGCTGGCCTGTCTTAAGGGTGAAAAAGACAATCAAGACGAAAAGTTACCCTTAATTAGTTCTTTTAATAAAACTGACATGCCCGGTTCTATTCGCATTGCGGTGGCTTCAAATCATGAAGAAAAACTTGATGGCCATTTCGGAAGTTGTCAACGCTTCCTTGTTTATCAACTTTCGCCCGAGGAAATTCGTCTTATCGATATTCGTTCAACTTCGGGGATGAAAGAGGGTGATGAAAAAAATGCCTACCGGGCAGATCTGATCAGTGATTGTCAGATCTTGTATGTATCCTCAATCGGTGGGCCGGCAGCGGCTAAAGTCGTGAAAAACTTGATTCATCCAATTAAACAGCCTGAGGTGGTGGATGCTCAGGAGGTGCTGTGTAAATTACAGGGAATTATTTCCGCAAACCCGCCGCCCTGGTTGGCTAAAGTGATGGGCCATTCTGATGAAGCGCGTATACGTTTCGAAACAGAATGAATTTAATCTCCGATCTCCGTTGGGTTTAATTCCCCGCTGCTTGCAGCGAAAAATAGTAGGATGGGTAGAGCAAAGCGCGAAGTCCAGAGGGGAAACCCATCGGTGGATTACAACTTAATACCCCGTCCGCTTGCGGCGGGGTTGTTTATTATATTGTGGGTTGAGCCTTTTTTATAAGGTCCAGGCTCAGTTTATCCTCTAAATGAGACATCTAACTGCTGATTAGAATGAATACTACTGGCGACATAATTACCGATCTTGATTTTTATATTAAAGGCGTTGACACAAACGAGCTTATTCAGGCTTGCACGCAAGCGACTCCAGATAAAGAACAAACCAATCTTTTGCAGCGCATAAATGAAGTCGTCAAAAATATGCAATTTGAGCGTGTGCTGTCTCGTTCGGGTTGGCATCGTCCGGGCGGCGCAGTAACTCGTGAAGGTGAGCGGATCACGAATAATTTGCGGATCTGGGCTGAGCGGGAATCGGCGGGAGAGGTTTCAAGCTTACTGGAAAAGTACTCTGATCGGGGCTGGTTTGCGACCCGTCTATTGGGTACCACGCATTATCTTGTTGCCACTACGGGTAATAGTAGTGTGGATTTTATTCAAATAGAAGTGGAAGAGTTGCAGGAAGTGCTGGCGCGTCCGTTGTTCGATCCAGACTGGTATCCGGATAGTCTGGAAGAATTCGTTGAGCCATTTGATTTTCCGGAATTGGAGCCGGAACCGGTTGCTGCTCCTCGCTATCTGTTTCGTCGTGCTATACCGATTGCTCAAACACTGGAAGAATTGCGGGTGGAAGGTATAGACTCCAGACGCATGCGGCGATTTTTACGGGACTGGAATAAATCGACGGCGGCGATGAATTCCTCTTTCTGGAATCACTGGGTGATTCGATTTATTCCTTATACTGATCGCTATGGCGACAAAAAATTCAATCTTAAACCTTTGACCACCTATCGGGATCTGGTTCCGGATGTCGATGGTGCTCTGATTCAGCGGGGCGCTGGTTTGGCCAACCTTATTCGTGATATCGATCGTCAGGCCGGATACCCTATGGCCTGGTACTTCTTCATGTTGACCACCCCTGGGATTAAACATGAAATTGCCTGGTCGGTGATGGAAGATCATTCTGCTGGTTTCGATTATTTGCCGAAACGGGATATCGAAGTGATTAAGTCATGGTGTGACGATCCCTATAGTCTTTAAAGGTCTAAATAGCTGTTCCGAATTCCTATCTTGTCAAAACCGTTCACCCTGAAGTCCTGAGCCTGCGAAGGGTCGAAGGGTGAATAGCCCAGTAGTAGGGTGGGCACGATTTTTGTGCCCACGCGGAAGACTATGGATTCCGGCTCATCGGTGCCCGAAGGGTGAAAAACATGCCGGAATGACGCAACTTTTTGTGATGCAATAATATTTCGGAACCCATTTTCCTTATCCCGAGTCCAGATTAATTATATGTCTGTCATGCCACAGAGCCTGCAGCCCCATTTCACTTTGTCGCTTTTGCAACAAAACTCAGCCCTTGTTTCATCATAAAAAACAGTTACTTAGAAGTTGGCACCTGGCTTGCAGTACTAAACTAAACTGATTTCCTAGGTGTAAGATGAAAGCAAAAGACATAGCCGCACTTCTCGATGAACCCGCCTGTTCTCATAACCAAAAATCCAAATCCGGTTGTGCCCGGCCCAAGCCGGGTGCGACGGCGGGGGGTTGTGCCTTTGACGGGGCGCAAATCGCACTATTGCCGATAGCCGATGTGGCGCATATCGTTCATGGCTCGATTGCCTGTGCCGGTTCTTCCTGGGATAACCGGGGTGCCCGTTCATCGGGTCCGGCATTGTATAAGATCGGCATGACGACGGATCTTACCGAACAGGATGTGATAATGGGGCGCGGTGAAAAGCGCCTGTTTCATTCTATCAAACAGGCTATCGATTCCTATCATCCTGCTGCGGTGTTCGTGCATAACACCTGTGTACCGGCTCTGATGGGGGATGATATTGAAGCGGTTTGCCGGGCCGCGGAAGAACGCTGGCAGGTGCCGGTAGTGCCTGTCGATGCTGCCGGATTTTATGGCACCAAGAACCTGGGTAACCGTATTGCCGGTGAAACGATGGTGAAATATGTGGTGGGTACGCGGGAACCTGATCCGCTGCCCCCAGCGGCGGCAAAGCTTGATTTTAAAATTCACGATATCAATCTGGTTGGCGAATATAACATTGCCGGTGAGTTCTGGCATGTGCTTCCGTTGCTGGATGAGTTGGGCTTAAGAGTGTTATGTACCCTGTCGGGTGACGCACGCTATCGAGAGGTGCAAACCATGCATCGCGCCGAAGTCAATATGATGGTCTGCTCGAAGGCCATGATCAATGTTGCTCGTAAGTTACAGGAAGCCTTTGGCACACCCTGGTTCGAAGGTAGTTTCTATGGTGTGGCTGATGTTTCACAGGCACTGCGCGATTTCGCCCGTCAGATCAATGATGCTGATTTAAGCAAACGAACCGAAACACTCATTGCTCGTGAAGAAACGCGTATTCACAAGTTGCTAGAACCCTGGCGGCAACGCCTGCGTGGTAAACGGGTATTGCTTTATACCGGTGGGGTAAAGTCCTGGTCGGTGATCTCGGCATTGCAGGATCTGGGCATGCATGTGGTGGCCACCGGAACCAAGAAATCAACCGAAGAAGACAAGGCGCGAATTCGTCAACTAATGGGCGATGATGTTCGCATGCTGGATGATGGTAATCCACGTGCATTACTAGATCTGGTGCGTGAACAGCGGGTTGATATTCTAATTGCCGGGGGCCGCAATATGTACACAGCGTTGAAGGCCAGACTGCCTTTTCTTGATATCAATCAGGAGCGTGAATTTGGCTATGCCGGATATGAAGGCATGCTTGAACTGGCGCGGCAAATGGCCTTGACGCTGGAAAGTCCAGTATGGCAGGCCGTTCGTCAGCCCGCTCCCTGGGATGTTGACGTTATAGATGCAGATCTAACGGCTACTCAGAAAAAAAGTCAGGGGGCATAATATGGCCAGCATTAGTAAACGCAAAAAAGCACTATCAGTTAATCCACTCAAGTCTAGTCAGAGTACGGGGGCGGCACTGGCCTTTCTTGGATTCCAAAAGGCCATTCCCATGTTGCATGGCTCCCAGGGCTGTACCGCGTTTGGCAAGATTTTTTTCGTTCGTCATTTCCGGGAACCTATCCCCTTACAGACCAGCGCGATGGAGCAGGTCAGTACCATTATGGGTGCCGATGAAAATATTATTGAAGGTCTGAAAACAATTTGTGAAAAATCTGCGCCGGAGTTGATTGGCGTACCGACTACCGGGCTGTCAGAAACGCAGGGCTGTGATGTGCCGATGGCGATACATCAGTTTCGCGAGAAATATCCGCAGTATGCGCAGATCCCCGTGGTCCCTGTATCGACGCCGGATTATAGCGGTTGTATGGAAACGGGTTTTGCGGCGGCTACGCAGGCGCTGATTGAGACGCTGGTGCCGGACAGGCCGGTGTTCGATGGTAATACAGCTGTGCGAGAAGGGACGCCTCAGGTCAATGTGATCGTGGGTTCTTTTCTGACGCCGGGGGATATCGAAAGCCTGAAGGACATCATTGAGCTGTTCGGACTTCGAGCGATTGTGATTCCCGATCTGTCGGATTCTCTCGATGGGCATTTAACCGAGCAGGATTTCAGCCCGCTCACCATTGGCGGTATGGCGGTATCAGAATTGCCGTACCTGGCTGAATCCATAGCCAGCATTGTTATTGGTGCTTCTATGTATAAAGCCGCTGACGTGCTGCATGCGAGAACGAGTGTTCCTGATTATCGTTTTGATCATTTGATGGGCCTGGAGGCGACAGACGCCTTTATCAAAACCCTGGCAGATATTTCAGGCCAGCCGGTTCCGCGCAAATTAGAACGGCAACGTGCGCAACTGCAGGATGCCATGTTGGATACCCACTTCATGTTGGGAATGGCGAAGGTGGCAGTAGCACTGGATCCAGATCTGCTTAATGGCTTCTCGCAACTGCTGGCCAGTATGGGCGCTGAGCTGGTTGCCGCTGTTGCACCTACCAATGCCGCGATATTGAAACAGGTTAAAGCAGTTGAAGTAAAACTAGGCGATCTGGAAGAACTGGAAATACGGGCGGGCAATGAACATGCGCAAATTCTGATCAGCAATTCGCATGCGTTGGAATCATCCAAACGGCTGGGGCTGCCCTTGTTGCGGGCGGGTTTTCCCCAATATGACCAGCTGGGAGGCTATCAGCGAAGCTGGATCGCTTATCAGGGCAGCCGACAAACCCTGTTCGAATTGGCCAATATGTTGTTGGAAAATCCGCGTGGAGAAGTGCATCCCTATGAGTCCATTTTATCGCAAAAACTGACTACCAGCACTGAATTATGTCTGTGAAACGCCGATTAAGCATCGTCGATTCCGCATCTGATCTGGACGGGAACACGACATCGCTGGAAAGCGAGTTGAAAGTGGCTTTTGCAACCACCGATATGGAAAGCGTCAACCAGCACTTTGGTTCGGCGTCGAGTTTTTCTATTTATGCACTCGATCCGAAGAAGAGCAGGTTATTTGAAGTCGTCCAGTTTGGTGACATGGAGCAGGATGGCAATGAAGATAAGTTACTGGCTAAACTTGACGCGTTGGAAGACTGTATTGCCGTTTATAGCCAGGCCATTGGTGCTTCGGCCATCGCCCAGCTCAAGGCGCGTAATATACAGCCGGTCAAGGTAGCTTCAGGATCGTTGATCACGGGGATCATCGAGGGTTTGCAAAATGAGTTACGTACAGGTGCTGGTGCCTGGTTGGCACGGGCCATGAAAAAACAGAAAACGGCTGATCCTGCTCGCTTCGATGAGATGGAAGCGGAAGGTTGGGACGAATAAGAATCGGACGAGTATTTTTAGTCGCAGTTTTGTATTTGAATATTATTTTAATATCCGTTGGATTTGATTCTCCGCTGCTTGCAGCGGGGTTGTTTATTAATATATGAGGAGTTGAAAATGGTAGATGACGTCGTCTTGATTGATGAAAATGATCCCGTTCTTGAATCGGATTTTGTCAAAGAAATAGTCAGGCAAATGCGAGCAGTGGATACCTACGGTACCTATGATAAGTGGACCTTCGCTAAAATTCTGGAACCTTTTATTCTGACTAAAGAAATGAAGCGGGAAATTCCGATAATCGGCGATCCTGATGAAATTATCATTAGTCGAATAAAAGTTTTCTACAACGCCATAGCCGCCATGATTGAAAAGGAATGCGGTTTAATGGCTTCACCTGTGATTAATATCACATACGAGGGTTTTGGTCGGGTCATTGTTATCGTCGGAAAACTGGTGGTTCTAGATAAGAACCTGCGGGATGTACATCGTTTTGGCTTTCAGAACCTATCCAAAATGAAAGACGAGGCAGACAAGATATTATCTATCGCACTGGAAATTATTGGTAAACACAGCACTGCAGCAGGCATGTGATTATTTTTTTGAGCATATTGTAAACAGGTAAATTAAATAACCTGTAAATATAACGGAGTAATGATGATGGCGAATTTAACCGGCCTTACTCGGGGTGGCGAGGAATGGACGCCTGCTTTTATTAGCGAAATAAACCAGGGTGAATGCATCGGCTGTGGCCGTTGCTTTAAAGTGTGTTCACGTGATGTATTTGAATTAATAGAACGTGACGAAGCCTTGAACGATGACGACGATGATTTTGATGATGATGACTTCTCCGATGACGATGATGATGACGGCTTCTCGGATGATACTTCAATGGTTATGTCGTTGAAAAATGTGATGGACTGTATTGGTTGTGAAGCCTGTTATCGGGTTTGTTCTAAGAAATGCATTAGCCACGAACCGTTGGCGGCCTAGATAATGAACTGTTTGGGGGATGTGTAGTGATACGTAGGTTGGGCTGAGCAAAGCGAAGCCCAACAATGATATTGAATTGTTATTAAGCCATATTATTTGCACAGTAGAAAAATGAGAGAAGTATGCCGAAACCAGAAAAACATGTTTTTATCTGTACCCA
>JAADGZ010000174.1 GCA_013152045.1 Gammaproteobacteria bacterium | reverse complement strand
TGGAAGACCAGGAAGACCAGGAAGACCTACTCACGAAAGTATGTATTTATGAAATGCCTAAAGCCTCATTATTATACAAAGAGAACGTGGGCTAATAAACAACCCCACCGCAAGCGGACGGGGTATTAAGTTGTAATCCGCCGATGGGTTTCGCTTCGCTCTACCCATCCTACTATTTTTCGCTGCAAGCAGCGGGGAATTAAACCTAAAGAGATTAGCCGGCAACTGTCTACACGGGATTTTTCAGGAGAAAATTTGAGTTAAATCTGGTATCACAACAACGTTAAGTTGTTATTTTTAAAATGGTGCCCGGGGCCGGAATCGAACCGGCACGGTGTTTCCACCGAGGGATTTTCTTACCAGCTATAGCTTTCGCTACTGTCATACTTATGTTTAATATATGACATTTGTGGTCTGGACTTTCTCTTCACCATGTCATAGCTTTAACACTACGACTTAGGCAGGAGCCGTCAAGTCTCTACACTTTCAAAGGAATGACTATGAAACTACACAAATATTCGATTAATCAGCTAACCCAAGCTGTACTGGAATCCAGTTCACTCAGACAAGTATTAATCAAACTACATGTAGCACCATACGGTGGAAATTACGAAACGCTAAAAAAAGCTGTCGCTTTTTATTCTCTTAACATTTCACACTTCAACGGTCAGGCATGGAATAAAGGTAAAACTTTGCCGTCAAAATATACTCTTGACGACTACCTTCTGAATAATCGGCCTATCCAATCTTACAAATTAAAAAACAGATTATTAAGTAATGGACTACTATCCGCTGTTTGTTCAAATTGTAATCGTGAGGACTGGCTTAACCAACCTATTCCACTAGAGCTTGACCATATTAATGGGAACAATAAAGACAACAGAATAAATAATCTGCGCTTACTTTGCCCCAATTGCCACGCGCTTACTCCTACATACCGGAGTAAAAATCGTTCCAAAGCTTAGCTCGGTGCCACCAACTTAAGGCTGAGGTTTCCCCGAATTTGACTCCATTCACGCCAGTAGTTTCCTGACTGGGTGCTCAAATTTTTAAGTCCCTTGCGTCTACCAGTTTCGCCACCCGGGCGGGGTGTGGACGAGCAGCATTCTACAGAATTTAGACTTGATTTGGAAATGCAAACAGGAATTCTTTCAGTAAGTTGGAAAGATTTTCTCCCGAGGAATGTAAATTTGGGAGAAATCTAAATTTGGAGAATTTGGAGGCTGAGGGCGGAATCGAACCGCCGTCCACGGCTTTGCAGGCCGCTGCATAGCCACTCTGCCACCCAGCCGGTCTTGTTATTGTACTCTTTACAACTAAGTACAACTATAAAAAAACCCCGGTTGAACCGAGGTTTTTGAAACTTGGAGCGGGAAACGAGACAGACTCGAACTCGCGACCCCGACCTTGGCAAGGTCGTGCTCTACCAACTGAGCTATTCCCGCCTGAAAGAAGCTGCGTATTTTAGCGATGTAGGCTGCTATGTCAAGAAATTTCCTCACTATTATCATTCCGTTGGCCCATCAAGCTGGGCCAGGCGGCCTGGATGTAAATGACCATTGACCATAGTGTTAGCAGGGCTGCGGTGTACAGTAGCAGATAGCCAATCAGCATGGTGGGGAAATTACCAATCGAATATTCAAACAGCATGAAACCGATAGCCAGCATTTGTGCGGTGGTCTTGATTTTGCCGATCATCGATACGGCTACCCGGGTCGTGTCACCGATGTTGGCCATCCACTCGCGCAGGGCGGAAATGGCAATTTCTCGACCGACGATAACCGCTGCTGGGATTGCCAGCAAGGGGCCGGGGTGGTTGCTGACCAGCATAATCAGGGCGGTGGCGACCATGAGTTTGTCGGCCACGGGATCAAGGAAGGCGCCGAAATCTGACTGCTGTTTGAGCCGACGCGCGAGGTAGCCGTCAAACCAGTCGGTGACACCGGCAATAAAAAATATTCCGGTAGTGATGTAATTATTGAGCTCGAACAAAGGCACATAAAATGCCAGGACAAAGATCGGGATCAGACCGATGCGCAGTAGGGTCAGCTTGTTAGGCAGGGTTAAATGCATAATGTTTATTCATTTTCGTTTGTATGAAAGGCATCATAGATCAATTCTGCCAGCGCCGTGCTAATCCCGCTCACGCTGGCTAGATCTTCCACGCCGGCTCGTGCGACTTCCTGCAGGCCACCAAACTGTTTCAGCAACAGCTGGCGACGTTTTGGCCCCAGCCCGGCAATGGCTTCCAGCACCGATGTGTTGCGTGTGCGCTGGCGACGTTGCCGATGCCCGGTAATAGCAAAACGATGGGCTTCGTCACGGATCTGCTGAATCAGATGCAGGGCCGCCGCATCTGCAGAAAGTATAATCTCACGTACGCTATCCAACAAGCCAGAGTCTGAATCAAAATCAATATCCGTCTGACTCAGCCAGAGGACTTCTTTGCCGGGTTTGCGTTCCGGCCCCTTGGCAATGCCTACCAGCAGCACGCCTTTGATCTGCTGCTCTGCCAGCACCGCCTGTGCCTGTGACAACTGGCCCTTGCCGCCATCGATAAATAAAATATCCGGCAGTTTGGCCTCGCCTTCTTTCAGGCGTCGGTAACGACGAGTCAATGCCTGATGCATGGCGGCATAGTCATCACCGCCGGTAATGTCCTCAATATTAAAGCGGCGATAATCCGATTTCAGCGGTCCGTTCAGATCAAACACCACGCAGGAAGCTACCGTCGCCTCACCCATCGTATGACTGATATCGAAGCATTCTAGCCGGGTCGGCATATCCGCCAGCTCTAGTGCTTCCTGCAGGGCCTCAAAGCGTTGCAGCATGTTGGCCTTGCTATTAAGCCGCAGCGTCAGCGCCTGCTCGGCATTTTGCATGGCCATTTTTAACCAGCGTGCGCGTTGGCCGCGTAAACGTGTTGCCAGACGAATTTTACGCCCTTCCTGCACATTCAGAGCCTGTTCCAGCAGTGCCATATTCTCCGGCGCATGGCTTAGCAGAATTTCAGTTGGGATATCTCGACTGCCCTGCCCGCCTGTCGCAGCCAGATAATGCTGGGGCAGGAAGGCATCCAGCAGAGCGGCGGCACTTTCACTGGTATCCGCCTGCTCCATCGCCATATCGACCTGGCGCGGGAAAAAACTCCGATTACCCAGGTTGCGGCCTCCGCGAATGGTGAAAATCTGGATGCAGCCGAGGCCTCCGGCGGTGCTCGCAGCAATCACATCGAAGTCGCCCTGCTCCTGGCTAATGTATTGTTTCTCCTGGATCCGACGCAGGCTGGCAATCTGATCGCGATAGCGGGCGGCCTGCTCAAAATCCAGTTTTTCTGCCGCCTGTTCCATGCTGCCGACCAGCGCATCAATCACCTCACTGCTTTTGCCCTGCAGGAACATCACCGCATGCGCGACATCCTCGGCATAGGCCTGTTTTGAAATTAGGCCGACACAGGGTGCGGTGCAGCGTTTGATCTGGTATTGCAGACAGGCACGGGAACGGTTGCCGAAAAAACTGTCTTCACACTGACGTACGGGAAACAGTTTCTGCAGCAGGTTCAGGGTTTCACGTACTGCACCTGCACTGGGATAGGGGCCGAAATAACGCCCCTTGCGCCGTTGCGCGCCGCGATGCACGGCAAGCGCGGGAAAATCATGCTGGCTGGAAAGAAAAATACTCGGGTAACTCTTGTCGTCCCGATAAAGGACGTTGTAACGCGGCTTGAGACTCTTGATCAGGTTGTTCTCAAGCAACAGGGCTTCGGTTTCGGTATGCGTAACCGTGACCTCGATGGCCTGGATACGCGAGACCAAAACTTTGGTCTTGGGGCTGTCCAAATTTTTGCGAAAATAGCTGGCCAGGCGTTTTTTTAGATTGATGGCCTTACCGACATAGATCACCGTGCCGCTTTCATCGCACATGCGATAGACGCCGGGCTTTCCCGGCAGGGTCTTGAGAAAGGCGCGGGAGTCGAAACGGGAGGATGACGGACTGGCGGCCTGATTCATAAAAATATGCTTATGCTTTGTCTAATATACGCCGGATAGTCCTGAAAATCTGTTCAAACATGACCGTGGTCAGGCGCCGAGTCTGGGTATTATAACGGCTGCAGTGATAGGACGTCAGCAGCAGCTGCTCACGCGGCAAGGGATACTTCAGGCCGTGGCCAAAGGGGTGATCGACCTGTTTCAATCCCAGGGCCGAAATCACCGCCTTATGGGCAATCCCGCCCAGCGCCAGAATCACGGTGCCTTTTTTCAGCCCGGCCAGCTCGGCCTGCAAATAGGCATTACAGGTTTTGATCTCGCCCCCGGTGGGTTTGTTTTCCGGCGGCAGGCATTTGACCGCGTTGGTGATACGGCAGTTTTTAAGCGTAAGGCCATCATCCAGCGCAGTGGCATCGGGCTGATTGCTGAATCCAAATTTATACAGGGTTTCATACAGAATAATCCCGGCATGATCGCCGGTAAAAGGCCGCCCGGTAGCATTGGCACCGTGTTTACCTGGTGCCAGACCGACGATGAGCAGGCCGGGATGTTTGCGCCCAAAAGGTGCTACCGGGCGGCAGTGGTAGTGCGGATAATCGGTTTTGACTGTATCAAGAAACTGGCTAAGGCGTGGACAGAGATGACAGTCGGGGTTGAAAACATCAGAGGAAAACGGGGCTTTGGACACGCAAAATATACTCGAGTTAAAATTAAGAGGAGGCTGTATCTATATGTTTTTTATTGCTTTCTAGGTTTGTCTAGGTTTTGAACGGTACATTTTCAATTAGCCCATGAAACAGTGCCAGCCGCGCTAGCTCGACATCACTCTTAACCCCTACTTTGTCATGCAGACGGTGACGATAAGTGCTGACAGTTTTGGGACTGAGACACAGTTGCTCGGAAATCTCGTTGATTTTCTTGCCTTCCATCATTAGCAGCATCACCTGCAACTCTCGTGCAGAGAGGCCGTCGAAAGGCGATGATCCATTTTCATCAACCTGTGACAAGGCCAGTCGTTGAGCAATTTCCGGGGTAATATAATGGCGATTGGCCAGCACCTCATGAATCGCATGTACGATTTCATCAATGCCTGATCCCTTAGTAAGATAACCCATGGCACCAGCCTTGAGTACTCGCTGAGGAAACAACTCATCGGTGTGCATGGAGACGATGATGATTTTTAGATCGGCTTTTTGCTGTAGCAACTTGTGAGTCGCTTCCAGACCACCGATCCCAGGCATATTGATGTCCATCAACACGACCTGGGGCTTAGCCTGACAAACGAGCTGTAGAGCTTCCTCACCACTGGTGGCCTCAGCCACAATCCTGAACTCGCGGTTATCTTCCAGCAAACGTTTGACACCGGTACGCACGAGATCGTGATCGTCAACCAGCATGATATCTATCATCAAGTTCATCAAACCTGTAGCCAGAAAGGGGAAGCCGCACTCTACTCTATTGTCTCTGAATTTTACAGTAACTCATTCGACTATTTGAGTAGTGATCCTGATCAATCGGTATTTAACTACGTGGGGACCAGATTGAAGATCCGGCCCAGTATGGTAGTGATAAACGACCCTGCAGCTTGCTGCGGAGTATTAATTGATGGGTTTCGCTTCGCGCTCTACCCATCCTACCGTTTTTCGCTGCAAGCAGCGGAGAATGAAACCCAACGGAGATTAAACCGCTAACCGGCTTTATCGAAACGGTGCATAATTTTAATTAGTTCAGCTTCTGTTTCACTCAGACCACAGATATCGACCAGTTCTTCTGTTTTTGAGCCACTTTGCGCCATGCGAATAGCTTGTTCATAGGGCTGGTTCTGGTTGGCTGCATCATAGATATCCAGCTGTTCCTGTCGTTCGGCCAAACGCCGCTGACGACGTTCGACTTCCTGCATGCGCTCACCCATGCCAAGCGAGGCGGAGATCAGAGCGCGCAGATCATTCTGGGTACATTGCAGCAGTTCCGTATTGGTTCGCGTCTGCGCCTGCTGCCGGTGCAGCAGCGATAGCGCAAGAAGCAGTAGACCCAAGCTACCGATCAAGGTCCAGCTGGAAACGTCCAAAGCAGTGATAACGGCCAGAATTGTGTTCATCTCCATTTCCTCATACGTATTCGTCTATTTTGGGAGCAGGCTTATTGTCTCCTTTATCCTGCCTGTCTTTTTTATTGTCGCGCGGTTTTTTTTGCTGGCGCTCACCGCCAGCGCCTGATGGCTTCAACGGCCAGCTAGGTGTCAACGGACTGATGTTAGCAATGTCGGCCATGTTTCATCATTGGAGGATGCACTGCCTGACACGGCTATTATAAAGTCGCGACATCGCTCCATTCCTCATCGGTCAGCAGTTTGTTGACGTCCACCAAAATCAGCAACTCATCATTTTGAGTAGACACGCCCTGAATATAACGCGAGCTTTCGTCGTTGCCGACATTGGGAGCCGTATCGATTTCTGAACCATGTATATCGGCGACTTCGGCAACGCTGTCCACCAGCACCCCGACCACATTATTTTCGGCCTCAATAATGACGATGCGGGTGGCGTCATCGGCTTCCGCTTCGAGCAAGCCAAAACGTCGGCGCAGATCAATCACCGTGACCACATTGCCACGCAGATTAATGATTCCAAGCACATAATCTGGCGCTCCCGGAACCGGCGCAATCTCGGTCATACGCAGCACTTCCTGTACCTGCATCACCTTGATGCCATACTTCTCGTTATCCAGTCGAAAGGTTACCCACTGAATAATCGGGTCCTGCGTACTTGCCACTGCCTCATTCATGAAACTTTCTCCTCTTAATCGATAGTCCGCAGACTGCAACGTCAAATATTCGACTCCGAAACAAACAGCGAAACCATCCGGCATATTGTTATCTGGTTGATTTCTATCAGACTAAGCAAACAACCAACCCGATCTGTCGATACTAATTTCGACACATCAGCTAAAAACTTGAGTTAATCAGAAGAAATGCAGGAAATGTACCAGATCGAGAAGAGAGCCTAAATAACTATTCCAAATACCAGATCACTTGTAATACTCCACGTTTGTGGTGAGTCCTTCGGCTTTGCTCAGGAGAGCCTTGTCGAACCATAAAACGGAAACCACTGTAATTTAGCATATTCATCCTTCGACAAGCTCAGGACAAACGGTAGTTTCATCAGTTGCACTTTTAAAGTGGACTGGTATTAGAGACATTCAGTCTTTACCGCTGCTCAGCTTTTCAGCAAAGGCGTGGGGATCAATCAAGGCGCACATGTGATCGACTACAGTCCCCAGCAACCACTTGCGCTGGGTGCGTTCACTACGCCAGCGTACTTTGTCATGCTGCAGGGTGATCACTTCTTCTATCGCGTCCACGGCCAGCCCCCAGCGTCCTTCGTCTATCAACACAATGCGGGTGATTCTGTCGCGCGGCTCAGCCACAGCCAGTGATTTCAATTTGTCGGGGGGGAAAACCAGGCTGGCGGTTTCCACTACGGGGA
>JAADGZ010000037.1 GCA_013152045.1 Gammaproteobacteria bacterium | reverse complement strand
TTTCCACCCAAAATATATTTTCTATATAAAGTGCAGCGAGTATTGTCGGGCTTGTCCAACAATATGATAAGGTTGTGGTTCGCAAGCTCACACGAACCTATCCTTATTCGTTAGCACTTTTTTGGTGTGCCACATACTCATCAAGTAACTGCCGTATCATTTTTTGATACTGCACATGGTGCTTTTTTGCTGCCGCCTTAAAATAGGCAACACTCTCTACACTCAATGAAATGGTGACCTTTGTGTTTTGTTGTTTAAGCGCGAGCACTTCAGGCGAAGGCAGAAAATCAGGGATTACCTTAACGTCGCCGATAGGCTCGTTGCTATATTGAATTGGTTTGCTCATAGATCTTTTTACCTTTGCGCCAATAACCAGCACCAATAATACGGATGCGACCAGATCGATAAGTAAACCGAACAGTAAGGATGCCTGTGCCTTCTTTGTTTTGACCGAAGCAGTAAAATCGCTCTTCAGCCTGACTATGGGTCAAATCTTCGGCAATAACACGGCTTTCATCCAGGAAGGCATATTGCGCCTCATAGAACGTAACCCCATATTTTTTTTGGTTATCCAGATTCTTGGATTCATCCCATTCAACGTCCGGTTTGCTCATGGAATAAATATATCACCGATATGGCTAAATAGCCATATATCTATGCGTTTTTCTGGTATACTACCGACCAAGCCCTGAGTGTGATCAGTTATCTGAACTGCAGTCAAAGGAAATTAAATTATGCAATGTCAAACAACGACCCCTTTTTACGCTGCCCCTGTCTTTTTTGGTGTTCTGACCCCTTTATTCTTTATTCTGCTTTATTTCTGATCAAGTTACGAATAAAAAATTATTATTAATTATTATTCTTATTTTGTCCTAACTGAAAAGCAGCTTCCAGTGCGTCGAAGGTATTTTGATCTTGTGGTAGTTGGTGTTGATGGGCAATTTCTAGCATTTGTTGTTGTCGTTGTTTTTGATGCCAACGCTGTTCAAAGCCTTTGGTGTCTAACATTTGGTCTACGATATTCTCTGATACCCAGCCGCTGAGTGCTGTTGCGGTGAGCGTTTCAGCCTCGAGCATTTCATATTCGTAAGAGTAATTTCCAATCTGATTAGCTTTGGCCAGTAGTGGGTGGAATTCGGGTAATCGCCCATGTTGTCGCATGAGTTCATCCAAATTCAGTTCTAGCATTGGATTGATGCGCTCACCACGAAACCAAAACTCAATGCTGATTCTGATGCGATTATTCATTGTTTTTCCTGGGTGTTGTGACTGCTTATTTTGTAAGCGCCATAAACAGTTGCGGAAGCTTTTCCGGTAAACGTTCTAGTTTATCAATGACGGTGTATTGTTGCCCAAAAATATCCTGTACGTATTCATCCGCTTTAGGATCAAGGTTGATGCAGTGGCTATAAATACCTTTTTGATCCAGCTCCTGAACAGCTTTGTGGCTGTCATGAATTAACAATTTATCATCCGTTACATCGATATCGGCTGGTTCGCCATCGGTTAAGACTAATAGGAGTTTTTTGTCTGCTTTGCGTGCTTCCAGATAATGCGCGGCATGGCGCATTGCAGCCCCCATGCGGGTAGAGTAACCCGCTTCCATTGCGGCTAATCGACCTTTGACGTTGTCATCCCAGTGCTCGCTAAAGCCTTTGATATGTTGATAACGCACTTCGTGGCGAGAGTTGGAACAGAAACCGGCAATCGCAAATTCATCGCCTAATTGCTCCACTGCCCAGGCTGTCAGTGCGACCGCTTCCTGACTGAGTTCTAAAATAGTCTGGTTGCTCCCCGCTGCTTTTTCGTTAAGTGACGCGGATAGATCGAGCAATAACATCACGGCGATATTCCGGCCATCGTGTTGATGGCTCATGTTGATGCGGGGATCGGGTTGTGCGCCACTCTTAAAATCAATCAGTGAGCGAATCGCCACATCGAGGTCTAGCTCGCTGCCTTCTTCCTGATAACGCACCCGCACAAACTGCTGCGGCTTGAGCATCTCAAGCAGGCGCTTTAGGCGTTTGGCCAGCGCGTCATGCTTGCTTAGTAATTGATCAATCTTGCTGGCTTGTCCGCTTGGGTGCAGGCTCTCGTAGAGGCTGACCCAATCTGGGCGGTAGTTATTGCTGTTATAGTCCCATTCAGGATAGTGGCGTGGTGGTAGGCCTTGTACTTCCTCTTCTTCTTTATGTACGCGTTTGTCCCACATTTCCTCTTCATCGCCTTCTTCGATGAATTGCCAGAGGTGGCGGTTGTCATCACGGTAAAAGACTTCCGTGTCTTTGAAGTGAACGCTAGAATACTGGTCTGATTGCTTGCGGGTGCGCGCTACGAATGAGAGACCCAGGCTCGCCATTTCATTTGTGGTACTTTGGCCGTCGGCCATCGCGGCGTAAAATCGCTGTGCAAAATCGATCACATCACTGTTTTCATAATCGTGATCAGGAAACAGCATGGCGTAAGAGATCATGGTGAGGCGATGACGAATGCAGGACTCCTCTTCAGGATTGCAGGCCCATTCATCCGGCTGTGGGTGAAGTGCTTTAATCGTTGATTCTAGCCCAGGGTAGTTTTTCATGATGAGGTAGTCGATTCGGCAGTCCTCAAAATGTTCCACCGCCATGCGTTGAAAAGGGCTGTAGTTATCGGCGATTAATTGATGGCTCCAGCGGCGATGGCCAGCCATGTGGGCAAGCACCATGCGGTATCGGTTAATACCGCTGACGCCATTAAGATCGCCGTAGACATCGGGGATGCGGAAGCCGAGCTGATCGTAGTAGGGGTGAGGTTTTCTGAGTTGATCGAAGGCCTCAGAGTAGGGTACTAGCAGCGGAATCTCTTCCTCGAACCAGAGTGCTTGCAGGTAGAGATTGAGCTGGCGTTCGTGGTCCATAAATAGCGTGCCGTGGCGCTCACGTTGCAGCACGGCGCGCGCATCGGCTGATTGCAGGCTGAAGTAATCTTTCTGTCGCTCGGGGTGATTGTGGTAGTTGGTGATGCCGTACTCGATCCAGTTTTTTAGCCCAATCAATGAGAGCTGTTGAAGCAAGTAGGGCATCTGCTCCAGCATGCTGATGGCACCGGGGCTAGGATAGGAGGTTTGTTTCCAGCCATACACCGAGCTGGCTGTGCGCGCCATCATCTGCATGACTAATGAGATGTATTGCCCTAACGACTCTTTGCAGCCCAGGCGACGAGACGCTATCCCGATAGTCTGTACAAAGGCTGGGATTGACTTGCCATTGGCGGTACGAGAGAGCGCCCAAACCGCTTCTGCTACCATGTTGAGCGTCTCTTCCCCTAAGTCGTGAGCGACTTGAGGCATCTCTTCCAGGTAGGTTAATATCGGCTCCAGGCCTCGACCTATCATGGTCACACGTGAGGCACCCTCTAGATAGTCGCTGATCCCTTGTTCGCTGAGTCGATAGACCGCCTCTTCCATGCAGTCTTCAAAGACGTTATCTACCGCTTTGAAGTTACATTTGAATTGATCACGATAGGCCAGTAACTGCTCGGGGCTGAGGCGAGAAGTTTTGGCTTTTTGAGTTTTGGAAACAGCAATAACCATAATGGTTTTGATCCTTAACGTGAAGGTGGCAAACGGCGCTTAGGCAAAGATGGCATCGATCATATGATCTAGCGTCGCGCGAATATCCACATCATCGGTAATCGGGCGAACCAGTGCCATACGGCAGGCGTCTTTGGCGTCCACTCCGTCTTGAATTAATGTTGCCGCGTAGACGAGTAGGCGAGTCGAGACGCCTTCATCCAGGCCGTGACCTTTGAGGTTGCGGGCTTTGATGCCGATTTGTACCAGTTTTTCTGCTACTGCGGTGTCGAGCCCAGTCTCTTGATGCAGAATGTCGGTTTCAAGCGCGGCATCAGCATAATCAAAATCGAAACCAACAAAACGCTGTTTGGTTGATTGCTTTAAATCTTTCATCAAGCTTTGATAGCCTGGATTATAAGAGATCACCAGCTGGAAGTCGGGGTGCGCTTTGATCAGCTCGCCTTTTTTATCTAAAGGCAGTGCGCGACGATGGTCAGTCAGCGGGTGAATAACCACGGTGGTGTCCTGACGTGCTTCAACGATTTCGTCGAGGTAGCAGATGGCGCCGAGTCGAGCTGCTGTGGTGAGAGGGCCATCCTGCCAATGCGTGCCATTGGCATCTAATAGATAGCGACCCACGAGATCAGAGGCTGTCATGTCTTCATTACAGGCTACAGTGATGAGTGGTTTGCCCAGTTTCCACGCCATGTACTCAACAAAACGTGATTTGCCACAGCCGGTCGGGCCTTTAACCATCACCGGAAGGCGATTGTTATAGGCCGCTGCGTAAAGCTCAACTTCACGCGCCTGTATCTGGTAAAAAGGTTTTTCTTTAATGAGGTATTGGTTGATGTCTACTTGGCTCATGATTTGTTCCTATGCTACGAGGATAATAAGGCTAAGACGCAAAAAGCCTCTACCCGTAGGGAAGAGGCTTTTCAGGACGATCAAGTTATGACTTACTTGTGAACGCCCAGTTTTTCGCGCCAGCCTGGGAAGATACTATCAGCATCGCCAGGAAATGACTCGAAAGCACGACCAAATTCTTTGTGCTCTTTCGCCCATTCGATTGGATCTGCACCTGCTTTCCAGCACTCGTACGCTTGACGCAGAGATTTAGCACCTGCCGCAGGCGAATCGATGTGACCGTAAGAACCACCACCCGCAGTGTTGATGACGTTACCATGACCCAGGTTTTCAAAGAAGCCTGGTAGGCGCAACGCGTTCATGCCACCCGAGATGATAGGTGTGGTTGGCTTCATACCGAACCATTTCTGGTTGTAAGCTGGACCCTGGAATTCATCGCGCTCGATGATGTATGCGATGTTCTTATCAGACGCATCGCCTTCCATTTTGCCGTAGCCCATCGTACCCACGTGGATACCAGAAGAACCTTGTAGACGAGACATTTTAGCCAGTACATAAGCGGTGTAACCACGCTTGGCAGAAGGTGACGTTACCGCACCGTGGCCAGCACGATGATAATGCAGGTATTGATTAGGGAAGGCACGACGTGCGGTGGTTACCATACCTGGGCCACCCACGTAGCCATCAACCAGGAATGCAACTTTATCAGCGTCTGGGCCGAAAGCTTCCAGGATGAAATCACCACGTGCGATCATTTCGTTGTGACAATCAGCCGTGATGTTGGCAGAGAACAATTTAGCCTGACCGGTTTCGTCTTGGGCACGTTTCATTGCGTCAACGACAAGCGGAATGACTTTCTTCATTGGGCAGAAAGTCTGGTTACCTTGAGGTTCGTCATTTTTGATGAAATCGCCACCTAGCCAGAATTGGTATGCCGCATCAGCGAAAGGCTCAGGGCGTAGGCCTAATTTAGGCTTGATGATTGTTCCTGCGATGTAACCACCATCAACAAGAGGACGGCCGAGGATGCGCCACATGTCAGAGATATCTTTTGAAGGACCGTCGAACAATTGAAGCATGCGCTCAGGCATGTAGAAGTCATACATTTTAGCGTGCTCAACGTCACCCATGCCCTGATTGTTACCGATAACCAGTGTTAGGAAAGAGACCAGCATGGTGCGGCCGTCAGTCACGTTGCGATCGAATAGATCCATTGGGTATGCGATACGCATTTCTTCGATGGCTTCGTCGATCTGGTAAACCAGCGCGTCAACACCTTTGGTGAAATCATCAGTGGTGCAAATTTCTACGTTTGTGCCCGTTGATGATTCTGCTGCGAAATGAGCAGCTGTTGCGAGGTAGCCGTAACCTGTAGCAGGTTTCATTTTGTAGGCAACAAGAACGTGCTTGCCACCCGCGATTAGATCTTCTTCTTTAAGGCTTAAGTCCGCGTAGCGACTTGACTGATCCATAAGGTGTCTCCTTTTTTGATACTAATTAGCAACCCGTGAGGGTTACCCCAAATAACCATTAAGTGGGTGTGACTATACGGATTTGAAATGATAATTAACACTAATGATTAAATATAATAATCATAAGATTTACTTATTGTTTAGAGAGTGGGATGATGGTCAGATTCGGTAGTGGCGAAGGATGCGTTACGTCAATAGTTCTACGGGGGTAGCGATATGCTTCAATGTACGTTGCGACAACTTCAGTTCGAGCGGGTCTCAGCACTTCTCAGTTATTCGCGGGCGGCGGAAGAGCTTTATATGTCTCAGCCGGCTGTTTCTATGCAAATCAAAAACTTAGAAGAAGGAGTCGGGATGCCTCTGCTGGAAAGGGTGGGCAAAAAGCTGTTTCTGACCGACGCAGGCCGGGAGATGCGTCAATGTGCCCTGAATATGCGCCAGGAGCTGGCGCAGGTCGAACACAAGTTGGATGAGATGAAGGAACTCAATTGGGGGGTCATCCGGTTGGCGGTAGTGAATACCGCAAACTACTTTGTGCCGCAGCTGCTCGCAACATTTTGCCGCGAACACCCCAATGTGAACGTAATATTGCAGGTGGCGAACCGTGAAACCGTGTGGCGTCAACTGGCTGAAAACAGTGTTGATCTGGCTATTATTGGTGCGCCCCCAGCGGATCTGGGGCTGAAGGTTGATTTTTTTATGGATAATCCATTGGTTGTGATTGCTAATCCAGATCACCCGCTGGCAGCGCTCAAAGAAGTTTCCATAAAGCGTCTACAGGATGAACGTTTTATATCGCGTGAAGTTGGCTCAGGTACGCGCAAAGCGATGGAAGAGTTCTTTAAGGAGCAAGGCATCCAGCCGCACGTTAGTCTGGAGATGGAAACGAATGAGTCAATAAAGCAGGCGGTGCAGGCCGAGATGGGGCTTGGGATATTGTCCGCTCACTGTATCGAACTGGAGCTGGAGACCAACCGTCTGGTTACCCTAAACGTGAAGGGATTCCCCTTGATGAGGTGCTGGCATGTGGCGCATCTAAGTAACAAAATACTTTCCAGCGCCGCGGGTGCATTTAAACAATTCCTGATTGATCATTCTCTGGATGAGCGTTAGCTCGGAAGAACATCGTCTTCCAGAAAAGTCTGGTCGATGCTTAAAATGAAGTCGAGGAAAGTACGCGCGGCCAAGGAGGGGCGTTTACCTTTTAAATGGATAGCATACCACTGTTGACGTAAAGGCATGCCTTTTACATCCAGCACCACCAAGGCACCCGCTTTAATTTCCAGCCTTATGCTATGGAGCGACAGCACTGAGAGGCCTAACCCTGCCATCACACTTTGTTTAATCGCTTCGCTGCTGTCTAATTCCATATAAGGATCAAGTGTGAGTTTTTGCCGGACGACTTCATTTTCGAACACCATGCGTGTTCCCGAACCGGGTTCACGAACTAATGATTTTTCCCCAATGAAATCGCGCAAGGGGATATTCTTCTTTTGCGCCATTGGGTGGTCGGGTGGTGCGACCGCCACCAGTACATTTTGCAGAAATTGATAGCTCTTCAGGTTTGGATTGTCTGGCGGCAGACCAAGCACCACAAAGTCATCCTCATTATTCATCAGGCGCGCCATCACGGCAGCTCGGTTGGTGAATTTCAGCGTTGGTTTGACATCCGGGTATTTCTTTAAAAACTCACCCAGTAAGTGAGGCATGAAATACTTGCTAGTGGTAATCACAGCGATCTGCAGAGGCCCTTGAATAACCCCTTTAAAGCTATCGATATTCTCTTTAAGTTCTGCAACGTGCGCAAGAATATTGCCACTCGAATCATAAAGCGCCATGCCAGCAGGCGTTAAAAAAATCTTCTTCCCGACCTGTTCAAAAACAGCAACACCTAACTCTTGTTCTAGACGTTTCATCTGGCTAGAGACTGCGGGTTGGCTCAGTGCCAGCTCTTTTGCCGCACGCGTGAAGCTATTGTTTCTAGCGACAGATTCAAAAAGTCTTAATTGCTGGAGGGTAAAAGGCATAATGGACACAAAAAAATGACAAAAAAATATAGCGTAATGGTAACAGGAGTGCTGATTTAGGTGTTGGAAATAAAAAATTAATTTAATGAAACACAGCGCCTCGCTCTGGATCACAGAAGCCCTGCAAAAGATAAGCTTAAAGACGCTTAATCAATGTAGCCAGGGCTGAGCTTATAGCGCGCCAAAGGAGTGCCCCTGGGGTAAAACCCGTGAGGGCCTGCCCCACGAAGTGCGAAGATAAAATATGTCTGCTCCGTCATGCTATCAACTGCATGTGATCTATAAGTTATTTTCATTAAAACCAATAATCGTATATGGTCATGATTCAGTCAATTACTAGTCAGTAATAGTCAATAAGGAATAGATTCCAGCATTCTTGTTAGTGCCTAAATTAGGCTCTCCAGGCTACAAATGCTTTTATGTTCTGGTCAAGCCATACCAGACACTTTTCTTAGAGAATTTTCATAGTTAATTGGTGACTGATCACCATTCGCAGTATGCAGCCTTACAAGGTTGTAATACCTCATATAAGCTGCCACATCTTTTCTCATATGCTCACGGGTGGGTTGAGCAATTTTAAATATCCAGTCATGATTGAGGCTGCCAAAGAAACGTTCAACCACGGCGTTATGCCCAGCAGGCTTTCCCAGAAAGCACCAACATCACCCATGCTCGCTCGTATACCATAGCTACGCAGTAATTTTCGGTAGCGCTTGCTGGTATACTGTGAACCACGGTCACTATGAAACACGAGTCCTTTAGGTGGTTGCCTCAAGTTGTAAGCCATCATCATTGCTTTGCATACTAAATCTGTTGTCATGCATTTGCTGACGTACCAGCCGACGATGCGCCGTGAGTACAAATCCATGACAATGGCTAAATACACCCACCCTTCATCTATTTTTAGATAGGTAATATCGCCTGCATATACTTGATTAGGCGCGACAGGATTGAAGTTCTGGTTTACTAAATTATCAGCAACTTTATCACTGTGCTTTCTTTTCGTTGTCACCTTGTATGCGACGCGTTGCGTGACTGTAGTGGTCTAATAGCACCGTAAGCGCAGAACGAACCACAGACTTGTTTTGAAAAAAACTCAGAGGCTCACTTTCCCTGGCAATAACATTTCAATCTCATCAACGGTCT
>JAADGZ010000223.1 GCA_013152045.1 Gammaproteobacteria bacterium | reverse complement strand
AGTCTCTATTCTCCGGAGCTCGTTATAACACTATAACTAATAGTATTTAGAGAATAGGAGTAACAAAATTTTTTTGAGAATTTCCCGAAGTCTTTTAAATAGCTAGTGTGCAGCTCCGGCTAAGCCGTTTGTTCTTTTCTGAATTATCCAGTGAAAAGCAGTATGTTCAATTGTTCCGTTAGAGTTATCGTCACCGGCGTATGGGGTACTACCAAAAGAGGGGCTGGTGCCGCTTAAACAGGTTGTCGTAGCTAATGCTTTTATTGTCGACTGTACTGTAGCCGTATCTGTTGACGGTGGTGTTCATAGGGTCAATACCATAGTTGTTGTCATTGTTTAATAATGACCCATCAGCGCCAGTGTAATTATCTTGTATTAGGGTGGCAGAGGCTTTACCGGCTATCAGGCATAGCTTGCTACGCGCAAGTTATGCGCCATGTTTTTTATTGTAATCAATATGTATGAAAAGTAACCGCCTATATTTGTAAAGTATTTTGGCGGGCTATAGGGTTATGTTGTAACAGAAAAGTAATATTCACGAGTTGTTTTAAATTTTAGAGCAGATGTAAAAATTTTATGGAACTTAATAAGTTAAAAGGCTGGCTTATGGTGAGCTTGTTCTCAAGGGTAATGTAAAGTTTTGTGATGTTTTTTATTGTTTGAGTCGACGGGTATTAAGATATGAGTTTAGGCTTTTACAGTTATTTAGCCGCAGCGATTGCCTATAGTTTTTTTGCGGCTTTATTGTTATTTAGTTGGCGCCAGAGTTTACAGGGGAGGCTGCTATTTATTGCAATAGCTGTTAGTGCTGCCTGGTCATTTTTAGCGGTAAAAGTTGCGCTAAATGATGAAGGTTATTTAATATGGTACCAAGCTTTTGAAATTCTGCGATATATTGTCTGGTATGTTTTTTTATTGATGCTGTTTGATGTTGCTTCTCAGGGCAATGGGTACAGTCGTAGTTTTCGACGATTCTCTCGAAAAGCACTTGTTCTCAGTGTTGGGCTTGCCTCTTTGTTTATGTTGAACGAGTTGCTCGCTAGAATTTATTCTTTGCCGGGCCAGTTTGTATTGGGTATTACCGGTAATGTATTGCTGGCGCTGGTTGGTCTAGCGCTGGTTGAGCAATTGTATCGAAATACTTCTGCGCGCTTTCGTTGGGCAACAAAATATCTGTTTATGGGCGCTGGCGGTATTTTTGCATTTGATTTTTATCTGTATTCTGATGCTTTGTTATTTCGTAGTATCGATCAGGGTTTGTGGGATGCGCGAGGGGTTGTTCATCTGGTTGCGGTTCCTCTACTGGCTATCTCGTCAGCGCGTAATAGAAATTGGTCATTAAATATTTTTGTTTCCAGAGATGTGGTGCTTAATACCGGTACAATTTTTGCGGGCGGTTTTTATTTGCTTGCTATGGCGGGTGCTGGTTATTACATCAGGGAATTTGGTGGTAGCTGGGGAAAGTTTGGTCAGGTGATGTTTATCTCTCTGGCGGTGGTGTTTTTCTTTGTGCTGGTGTCATCAGCAAAGCTGCGCGCGCAAATAAAAGTATTCCTTGGTAAGCATTTCTATAAGAATAAATATGATTACCGTCTTGAATGGTTACGCCTGACTGAAGATCTGGGTGAGAATGGTAATGCGAAAAATCACTATCGCACCGCTATAGAAGCGATAGCGCATATCATCGAGGCTCGCGCTGGTTCATTATGGTTGTGCAATGATAAAAATCAATATAGAAATGTGGGTGTCTGGCACAGTGCTCATCGGGATAATGTTTTAACCGCAGATGATTCCCTAATTCGCTATCTGTCTAAAAGTGGTTTTGTAATTAATCTCCACGAAATAGAAAGCCATGCCGAAGAGTACCAGCATTTGCTGCTGCCGAAGTGGATAAGTGAAATTGAGCAGCCATGGTTGATCGTGCCACTAAACAGTGCTGATAAGTTACTGGGTTTTGTGGTGCTGGCAAATCCATTATTATTACGCGCGATAAACTGGGAAGATCGTGATTTACTAAAAGCAGCCGCAAAACAGATTTCCAGCTATCTGATGGTATTGATGACCTCTGCCCAGCTGGCCGAATCCAAGCAGTTTGAGGTATTTACCCGACTTTCGGCATACATGGTGCATGATTTGAAAAATATCGCCGCAGAGCTCGACCTAGTTGCATTAAATGCTAAAAAATTCAGTAGTAATCCGGAATTTGTTGCCGATGCATTTGATACCGTGGAGAACGCTGCCAGTGATATCAGTCGTCTACTGGAACAGTTGCGTAATAAAAGAGTGCAGGATGATAAAAATGTAGACGTCAACCTAAGTCAGGTAATCGAACAGGTTATTAGTACGAAGTTGCTTAGCTTGCCAAAACCGCATTTTTCTACAGATATTAGTTCGGCGACGGTTTCGCTGGATAAATCGCGTCTTAGCAATGTGCTGGCGCATTTGATTGATAATGCTCAGCAGGCGACGGATGATAAAGGCGAAGTTTGTGTTACCTTGTTTGAATCTTCTGGATTTTACCAAATCGAAATAAAAGACAGCGGTCATGGTATGGATGATGATTTCATTCGTCATCGCCTGTTTAAAGCGTTTGATACCACAAAAGGTAATGCCGGCATGGGGATTGGCATGTATGAAAGCCGTGAATATATGCGCCATCTTGGTGGTGATATTTCAGCGCTGAGCAAGCCCGGAAAAGGGTCTATAATAACGCTACAAATACCATTGTATTCATCGGTCGATGAAGGTGGCGGGGTAGAGACTAGTGCTTGAACTGATAATTATAATTAAGGAATCGTTTAGATCGTTATGGCAGACAATTCACTAAAGCCGCTACTTATTGTAGAAGACAATCCGGGAATTCAGAAACAGCTTAAATGGTCCTTTGAGGGCTATAAAGTGTTGCTTGCAGGCGACCGAGCCTCTGCCATTGAGCAGCTGCAAAAACACCCTGCAGCGGTGGTCACGCTAGACCTTGGTTTGCCGCCCGATCCGGCAAATGCCAGTGAAGGGCTGGCGGCGCTTCAGGAAATATTAAAGCTGGCGCCGCATACAAAAATTATCGTGGTTACCGGCAATGATGATCGCGATAATGCACTAAAGGCGATATCGCTCGGTGCTTATGATTTTTACCAGAAACCGATAGAGCCGGGCGTATTGTCGCTGATTGTTGATCGTGCCTACCAACTTTATGAGCTTGAAGAAGAAAATCGGCAACTGGTTGCGGGCAGTACGGCGGCGCTTGATGGCATTATCGGTGCCAGCAAATCCATACTTGCTGCTTGTCGACTGGTTGAGAAAGTTGGCCCTTCGGAGGCAACCTCTCTAGTGCTGGGAGAAAGTGGCACGGGGAAAGAGTTGTTTGCCAAAGCGTTGCATGCTTTAAGTGCGCGCAGGAAAAAACCGTTTGTTGCATTAAACTGCGCCGCCATTCCCGATAACCTACTTGAAAGTGAGCTTTTCGGTTACGAAAAAGGGGCTTTTACCGGCGCGGTTAGTCAGACCAAAGGCAAGATAGAGACCGCTAGCGGCGGTACCCTTTTTCTCGATGAGATTGGTGATATGCCAATGGCGCTGCAGGCAAAGATGTTGCGTTTTTTGCAGGAAAGAGTGATCGAGCGCCTCGGTGGGCGTAGTCCTATTGAAGTGGATGTTCGTATTATCTGTGCGACACATCGCAAACTTGATCAATTAATTGCCGGAGGTGAATTTCGCGAAGATTTATTTTATCGAATCAGTGAGATCGTCATAGAGATACCGCCATTGCGTGAGCGTGAAGGTGACCCGATACTGTTGGCGAAAACTTTTCTGGATAATTTCAGTGAAAAGAACGGGCGTAGTTTTCGTGGTTTCAGTGAGACCGCGCGTGTTGAACTGGATTCGTATCACTGGCCCGGTAATGTTCGTGAACTTGAGAACAGGGTTAAACGTGCAGTGGTGCTGGCTGAAGGAAAACATATAACCGCCTCAGACATGGGTTTTGATGAACAAAATGAGTTACAGTTGTCACTCAATATTCGTGAAGCTCGAGAACAGGTGGAGAGGGATATTATTCAGCGAGCGCTAGTTGTTTATGACAATAACGTTACGCATGCGGCTGAAGCTATGGGCATCAGTCGACCGTCCCTGTATCAGTTGATCAAAAAACTTGGCTTGTCAGATCCGGGCAAGGCGTGATCAAGGTTAGCTAGCAATCGTGAATTCTCGTGTAAAAAATTTATCAGGCTCATCAGTAGCCTACCTCATCCTCGCTGCTTTATTACTGTTAACGCTGGTTTTATATCAGCAAACCGTCCTGTATTTAAATTCTCTTTGGAGTGAAATAAGCATAGGTGAGTATGCGCACGGTTATCTTGTGCTTGCCATTAGTGTATATCTGGTCTTTTCTAATAGGAAAAAGTTAAAAAATATTACACCCCGCCCGGCATATTCGGTATTACCGTTATTATTTATATCGGTACTTTTATGGCTGGCGGCAGTGTTGGTCGACGTCGAAGCAGCGCAGACTGTCGGTTTACTATTGGTTGTTTTGACACTTGTCTGGTCTATGTTGGGGCATGCCATGATCAAGCAGCTGGCGTTTCCCATTTTATTTATCAGTTTTGCCATTCCGATATGGTTTCCGCTTTCGCCGTTGTTGCAGGATATAACCGCCGATGTGGTGTTCTGGGCGGCACGTTTAGTTAATGTTCCTGCACTTCGTGAAGAAAATATGATTTTAGTGCCCAGTGGTGCATTTTCTATTGAAGAGGCGTGTAGTGGACTACGTTACCTATTGGCGGCGTTAACACTGGGTTCGTTGTATGCCTATATGAACTATACAAGTCTGTGGGCGCGAGTAGGTGTGGTTGCAATGGCAATTGTTACCGCTATTCTGGCGAATTTTTTACGGGTCTTTATCGTGGTTTATCTGGGTTATGTGACCGAGATGCAGCATCCTTGGGTAGAGGATCACTTGATGCTGGGTTGGTATCTGTTCGGTGGTCTGGTGGCGATATTGTTACTTTTTGATGCGCGTTTTTACAAAGCAGGCAAAGCACCGATTGAGGCAGCCGACTCAAAGCCGGTAAATATCATTACTACGGAGCGTGTACGATATATTTATATCTCCATCCTGTGCGCTTGTATATTACTAATCGGACCTGCTGTTATATATCGGCAAGAATTGCCGTCATCATCGGGGTCTGCGATAAAGCTGGCACTGCCGAGTAGCGAAGCAGGCTGGTCAGAACCGTTGACGGATACTAATTATTGGCAGCCGCAATACACTGGTGCGATACAGATGAAGTCGGTGCATCGGGTGCGCGGTGAAGATGTCAGTTTATTTATTGCCTATTATCCAAAACAGAAGCAGGGCGTTGAAGTCATCAATGACCTGAACAGTATCAATAATAAAAAAATCTGGAAAAACGTTTATGCGCACCCGAGAGTTCGACAACTTGCCGGCAAAGAAACGAAGAATTTGGTTGTTCTGGAACAATTAATCGAAAATAACAAAAAACAGAGGCGCCTGGTCTGGTACTGGTACAATGTTGGTGGGCAGCTGACAATAAATAAATATGAGGCTAAAGTAATGCAGTTGGCAGGTTTGTTAGCCGCGCAACCGCAGGCGTATATGATCGCTGTCTCAATAGCGGTAACAGCGGATATAGTTCAGGCGCGCGGAGCTATGTTGACAATTATCGGTGAGTTACAGGGGCCGTTAGCTAAGATTAGTGTTATAGATGAATAGGCGGTTTATTTACGGTAACAAACAAATACAACATTAGAAAAACAGGAATCATGAAAAATAGACTAAAACAATACTCAATTTTTATTCTGACAGCTTTTTTACTGTCAGCCTGCGGTGGCGATATTGATGATAAAGAGTCGGTAGCTGCCGCAAAACAATATATGACATCAAATCAGTATCGTGCTGCTCATCTGGAATTAAAAAATGCACTGCAGGTAAATCCAGAAAATGCAGAGGCCCGATATTCTTTAGGCCAGCTGAACCTCATTATTGGTGATATCGCGTTTGCAGAAAAAGAGTTTCGTAAAGCTGAACAGGCCGGTTGGGATGAAGGGGAGTCCCGGGTTGGTTTAATACGTGCCATGGTGACGCGGCGTGAATTTAAAAAAGTGCTGGATAGTATCGAGATAAAGGATAGCTGCAGT
>JAADGZ010000215.1 GCA_013152045.1 Gammaproteobacteria bacterium | reverse complement strand
TCCCCTGCGCTAACGCCAAGTTGTGTTTCCTCTCCTACCCGTCCCATGGCCTGTTTGGCCTGATCGAGCAGTGTATTGGTTGACTCGACAGTGGACAGAATGCTGTGCGTGGATTCGGCGGTGCGCTGTGCGAGTAGGCGCACTTCATCGGCGACGACAGAAAAGCCGCGTCCGTGGTCACCTGCCCGTGCAGCCTCGATAGCGGCATTGAGCGCGAGCAGATTGGTTTGTTCGGCAATGTTCTGGATGATCTGGCTGACGTTGCCGATGCGTTGGGCCGCCGTGTCAAGTTCCTGCAGGGTAGTGACAGCCGCGGTAACGGCATCATTGATTCTGGCTAACGCCGCACGGGTATCCTGGCCGGTGGAGAGACCTGTCTTCACATTGGTCGAAGTTTGTTCCGTTGTTTTGCTCGATGAGACCGCGCTACTGGCGGTTTCGGTGATGCTATTGTCCATTTCTTCGATAGCGGTACTGATTCGCATGATTTCATCAGATTGAGATTGTGTGTTACTGGCAAGCTGAGCGAAAAGATCATTAAGGTGTGCGGCTGATTCGCGTGTGCGACCGGATGCGTCACGGACTTCTACCAGTATTGCGCTTATGCCGTCAGCAAAGTGATTTATAGCTTGGCTGATCTGGCCGATCTCATCATCTGTACGCAGCGGGATACGAATGCCGAGATCACCCTGCGCCAGGGCCTCGGTAGTGCTGATGATGCTATGCAGACCGCGCTTGAGGCGCCGAGAGAAGGCTGCAATAAAGAGTATGACCAGTACGCCAACCGCAATGAGTGGCAGGGCAATACTCCAGAACAGAGTGTTGATGTTCTCCACGATATTGGAGTGGGCTTGATCCTCTGCGCTGGCGTTGTGGGAGACCATAGCATCGAGCTGTGTGGTCATGGGGGCAAGGTAGAGTTTGTACATGGCATCGGGGATATTCAGTGCATCTTGGGGAGCATCTGAGGCGATCTTGATCGCGCCGTAGATTCCCTTTGCGTATTTATCCCATTGTTTGATAACGCTGGCGAGTTTTGCCTGTGTTGCCTTATCTTGAATGGACCTACGCAAGGTAGTAAATAGGGTTTTTATTTGGGTATTGGCCTTGTCGAGAGCGTCTTTTGTTTCTGGCAATATAGGATCGGCTCGGCTTACCGACAGGGCTGTTGCCTTGATGTCGATGATATCTTTATCTGCAGATAGAACATGTTCATAACGTTCAAATCTATTGGTAAGTCGATGTACTGCGAAATCGGATACTGCGATTACGGCACCCAGGCCAAGCAGAGCGAGCAGAGTCATTAGGAGTAACTGGCGTTGTAGGGTCATAAGTGATGAAGGTGATAGTAATATATTATGTGTGGTGATATGGGTTATTTTGCAATCAGTATGTGTCAATTTTGTGACAGATTAACTGGAGTGAACCAAAAACGAGTGTTTTGATGACATAGTGTGACAAACTTGAGAGGAGGATGGTGCTAATGGTTTATGCCTTATTATTAGGCTACACCATCTGCGAGATAGACGTTGCCTCAGATCGCGCCTAAGTTGAGACTCTGCAGAAGCTGGAAATTGGTCACAAGATAACAGATATTAAAAATATTTATTTCAGTCGTATTTTAACCGGCCGATAGCTCTCCTTAAGTTTATATTCTGATTCTTAAGGGTGTCTTATGCGTACTTCAATTGTGTTTATTTGCCTGTTGTTCTCCAGTGAATTGTTGGCAGACAAGTTGTATTTTGCTTTCAATGGTCTTTCTTATCATTTTGATCGTAGCAAGAATTATAACGAGACAAATCTTGGACCAGGCTTGGAATATGACTTTGAACAGTCGGGTAACTGGGTTCCCTTTATTGCTGGGGGCACCTTCAGGGACAGTAACAATCAGGATTCCAATTATCTAGCTGGCGGTGGCAAGTATCGCATTCCCCTGTCATCGGACTGGGGCGGGCTGTACGTAGACATCGGTTTGACCGGGGTACTCATGACCCGTTATGACTACAAAAATAACAAACCCTTTCCGGTGGCGGGTCCCTTTGTTTCAGTAGGGAATGACTATGTGGCCCTGAACGCAGCTTTTATCCCCGAGTTTCTGCCTAAATCCACCAGTTTGTTGTATTTTCAAATAATGGTGACGGTGATTGAATTTTAGAGCTTAAAAAGTAGTAACTATTTTCTGGTTCCCACGCTCCCGCGTGGGAACCAGAGAACCGCCTGTGGGTTGGCGCTGAGTAATGCGAAGCCCAACAAGCATAGCTTCGAATTGACTTATTGTTGGGCTTCGCCATAAAGGTCATGGCTTAGCGCCAACCTACGCTCACTCATTTTTCTACAGGACTCAAATTATCCTGATTCAACCACTACATCGATTTGGTAAGGAGATCTATTTTCTTCACCTGCCTCGGACGGTTCGATAGTAAAATAGAACGTTTCATTGGCAATGAGCCTGTTTGCCGGGAGTGTTAAGAGATGCAAACCAAGTCCCCCCGCCGTTGTTTTCTGTTTGCACTGTTTCGGTTGGCCATCCTGCCAGAAATGTATTGTTGCCGCCTGTGACAAACAGATGCAGAGAGCCTCGCCAGCCTGAATCGTATCAATTGGTGCCTGGGGTAACCATATCGCAAGTTTAGACTTCCGTTGTTTTCCATGATAGCGACGCCAGACCGCCTCAGGCCGATCCATCGGTTGGCCCTTAGCGCGTGAATGTGCCAGTTTAATAAATTCTGCGTGCGCCCAGACCAAAGGCATGGCCGATCCGGTGGCCTTGCCGGGATAGAGACGTTGGGCGGGAACCGGATCGCTGTCCCAGATCTGTTCCGGCAGCATGCCGCCGCGCCCCGCCATGGCGGCCATGGCTTCAAGATAGGGCAGGGGATCCCGGCCGGCGAGTAATTCATAGTGGCCGCGTTCTCCGGTTAGTAGCGGCCAGGGACGGCCCAGACCGGTGCCATCAAAGGGCGATCCATCCCGGTGTTCACCATAGCCGTCACCATTGTAGCGATACCAGGCCGGGCCATTGGGGGTTTCGGCCTTGAGCAGGGCATCGACTATTTTAATGCTGTCTCTGATCAGCGGATCATCGGCGCGGCGCAGGCCGAAGCGCACCAGTTGCAGAAAGTCAGTGCTGATTTGTTCCTCGGCGGTCAGGCCGGGATCCCGCAGACGGTTTTTAATCGGTAACTTTTCACTCAGGGCTTCTTCATCCATGATGGCTTTGGGCGGCATGGTACGAATATAGTAACCGGCGATCTGGTGGCGTTGCGCCAGTGCGGTGTTGCGCACTACGGTCCATGATTCAATGCGGCTGTTCCAGAAATCGGCCACAGCCAGTGCCATGTCCCGATCCTTTGCTTCGAGGAAGTCGGCGCCGCTGACCAGTGCGGCGATGCAGACTGCCAGGGTGAAGGTATTGACGCCGGCATTTTCTTCCCAGCGATCCTGATCGGTAGACGGGCCATTGTGGATGATAAAAGACAGCGCCAGAGAAACCATCTGTCGCACATCAATGCTGTCCAGTGCCCCCCGTTCACGCAAGGCTGCTGCCAGCAATACTGGAAAGGCTGCCTCATCGAGTTGCATGCCTTGCCAGTAGGGCTTGCCGCCCAGCCATTGATTTTGATACCAGTGGCCGTCACTGTGTTGACTGGCAACCAGGTAACGCAGGATTTCACGCGCCTTGTCATCTGCGCCTAATACCAGCAGTGCGCCGGCACTTTCCACCAGATCCCGTGGCCATACCAGGTGATAGCCACCCCGTTCGTTACGTGTGTTGCCCCAGGGAATGCTGAGGCTGGCGACCATGGCGCCGGTAAATATTTGATCCTGATGGGTGCGCAGCACCATCGCCGAGATCATCAGTTCATCGTGCAGGTGTTTGGGTAAATTTAGTGAAAAAGGGCAGCGTCCATTGCAGGCGGAATGCCAGTTGTGCCAGTCAAGGATCTGTTGCTGCCACGGGCTGTCAAACTCTCGCGGCAGGGCCGACAGGGCCAGCGTAGCTGCAGATTCCTTACTACTGGCAAAGCCTAGCGCGAGTACCGCGTAACGGGGCAGACGCCCGCTGAGGGCGACATTGCCGGGACCGGCCTGGGAGTAATGCCAGTGCATGGCACCATTTTGATTGAAGTCCTGCCAGCCATCACTGTGGCCGGTAAAACCGACGCTTGCCTCTCTCCAGGCGTCATGCTGGTCGGCATCCACCGCCGCCAGTGCCAGACCGAATGGACCCTGTTCCGCCCAGAGCATGCGTCGGCCTCGATACGAGGCTACAGCGGCAAGATTGTCGTAGCCGGTTCCGCCCAGGCGGGGAGCCAGTAAAGCATATGGACGTAGTTGTTTGTCCCCTTCAAGTCGGCATTCAATCAGCACTACATCACGTTGTGGATCGGGCGTAATACGCAGGGTCAGGGTGAAGCGAGGGTGTTGGTGGACAACGGTATAGGCTGGTATGCCGGGTTCCGGTTGGCTAAGGGTGTAATTATCCATCCGTTTGACTTCAACCCAGAAACCTTCGCCATCAGCGATGATAAAACCGAGGTCACGGATTTGCGGCAGGTCGACACGCGGATAAAAGACTTCATTAATAATTCCACGACCGAGGGTAAACCATAAGCGGGAAGGACCCAGTGCGCAACCGACAGTATTTTTTCGTCCTCCGCTCCAGGTCGGCGCGAGACCTGGGCTGCCAGGTGCATTGTTGTTATCCTGTGAGGTCATAGTGTTCTTGGTTTTTTTTGATCAAAATCTGGATCTCCTAACCTTGATGTTCTGTTCGGTATTTCACGATCATCAGACCATATTCAGGCAGTACAGGTTCATTTTTCCATGTGATTATTATTCCGTGCGGCGCAGAGTTTTATGTGCGGAGATGATGGCTTGTTTCAGGATGAGGGTGTTATATACCATAAGCCGATTAATGCGATCAAAGAACAAACTATAAGTACAAAACTTGAGAGCCTGACCATCGTAACGGAAATCATTTTGACATTGAGATGCGCCATGCCTACATGTAAATGCTGGTAGCGCCAGGCAGCCAGAAAGAAGGCAACCGCACTAAACAGAATAAGGATGCTGGCAATGGTGTGGATACTCCAGAGTGGCATGCTGCCAGACATGAACCTGGCGATAGCCAGGCCGGTGGCAAGTGCGGTGAGACCGGTGCGAATCCATGCCGCATAGGTTCGTTCATTGGCGAGAACAGTGCGATCCAGCGCCAGCGAGTTTGTGTCAGGCATTAATTTTGATTCCCGTAATATAAAACATAATAGTGGATGAATTCCTGACCTGGGTCGATCATATTTATGCCATATGCAGAAGTAATAATAAGGCCATAATTATTTTAATATACAAGGATATAAAAATGAAATGGAATTATCTTTTTGTTGGCCTCATTTATTTGATTTCTGGCATCGCCTCTGCGGCAGTGATTAATATTAATGATCCTGACACGCTTGTTGTTGACAGCGCCGTATCCTGGAACATTATTGCTGATACGACGTATAACTATAATAATATCCTAATTACTCAAAATGGTCTGCTGGATATATCCGGAACTTCTTCAATGCCGGGTATTACGCTGAACTCAGCAGGTAATATCGAAATCTACGGCGCACTCACTATTAAGGATGTGGGCCTCACGTTAAATACCGTTGATCGTTTCTATCTTGCCGGAGACATTACCAGTAACGTTAATTTCACAATTCAGGGCGCTGCGGTTGATCTCAGTCCTGCATCATCCAGTATCACCATTGCCGGCAGCGATTCTGCTGTATTATTGAATGCTCCAGATATAAAACTGGTTCCATTTACGAGTGGAAATATTTCATTGTCGAGCGGAAAAATTACGCTGGTTCCTCTGCCGACATCTTTGTGGTTAATGTTGTCCGGCTTGATGGTCTTTTCCAGATCTCGGTTTTCGTAAAGGGATCATTTTCTGTTACATGGTTTTCTGGGATAAGAACGGTATTTTTATATAACAGTGACCTAGTTTGAATTCAGGAGGCAGTATGCCAATAGAAAATCAATCTATGTTCTACGCTATCAACTCCTGCTGTTTATGCACCACGGCAAGCACGAAAGTGTCCTGATTTTTTATCTCATAAATGATCCGGTAAGAGTACATGGATAGCTCCCGGATATTCTCATCATTCAGTTCGGGCACTTTTTTTCCAAGCTTCGGCAAGCCATCCAGAACATC
>JAADGZ010000149.1 GCA_013152045.1 Gammaproteobacteria bacterium | reverse complement strand
CTCATGAAATAATATGAACTGTTTATTGTTGAAGCCACTATCATGCCACCTTAATACATGATACTTGCCTGCCTCATGAAATAATGCCAGTGCTTCATCTGTAGTTTGAGCAAACTTATACCCTATTTTTCCATGTAATTGTTCATACAATCTTATGGACCGTCTAACCTGATAACGTGTATTGGCACTCAGCGTGGCAAGATATTGTGAATTTTCACCCCGAATACTATCCAGGTTCTTTGAATAACATGGATTTGTTAAAAGAATGCGAGAGTCTTTTATCTCTCGTTGAACATCATCGGCTCGCGATGTTGAAATCATAGACAATATAATTTCGTCCCACTTCTCTTCGCTTTGCTGTAATGCCAGAAGACAGGCATTAACTGCCGCAACGCGGTGTACATCAACACAGATGAAATCATTGTACTCCATCCAGATTTGATCGAGTAATGGGTTCCCCATTTGATGGAGTCGATATTGGCGAGACTTGATGAAACCATGTCGATTGTCAACCGAACAGGTAAATAGGCCGATGGCTACCGTTTTATTGTGCTGTTTAGCCGAAACAACAACTAGTTCGGGATCATACGTTTTAATCCAGCAAGAAATCCACGACCAGGTCAAAAAGAAAGGTATGTTTTGATCCAGCTGTATCGAAAGCCACAATTCCTGCAATTCTTCAAACCTATAACCATGAGAAATCTCGATTTCATAATCATTTATTTTTTTTGTTACAGGTACCATTAGTCGATGATCTTTCTCATATGAGGCGCTCAATAGACGCTATTTCACTAAGTCTGCGGCTCTCGTTCCACGCAAAAAGACCTGAAATTTCCGCCGCCAACTTTTGCGTCCTCATACGGTTATCGCCAATACTCGTTCGTCTATAAATCAGGTCATCAAGATGCAGGACGGATTCGCTCTCAATTATTCTTGTTAATTCGTCTTTCCATGATGAATCATTTTCATCAGGCATCCAGTCATAGCCCATGCAAACAAGGTCAGGAAGCGAACTAAGTTCTGGTCGTTTTAATGAGCCGGTATTTGAGGTACCAAGAATAGAATCAATAGCTCGTTTAGCTTCTTTATGTGATGTCGTGAACTTAATGCCGGATACACTATAAAGATTTCTGGGACCTCCGTTACCACCATGATCATGAATGACGGCACGTTTAGTTAATTCTGTCCCGCCCTCTTCTGTCACTGACAGATTGCCCGCATAGATACGCTCTATATTTTCTCGAGATAACTCAACGTCTGTTAACACCATGCCTAAATCATCGATAAACTGATCTATTGATGTTTTATCTGGGCATGCTGCGTTTTGAGCATTTGCAGGCGCATGACCTGTTCCAGCCAGCAGCCTTCCTTTCCACGGATGTAGAAAATATGTATGTGCGTTTTTCCTGTCTGGCGTCAGAGCGAGTGCATGTCTCGATGGCGCAGGGCAGTCAAATAACACATTCCAGGCCACAGAGGATTTGAATAGTTCCGGGATATCTCTATCCCACTGCCGGGAAATCTTTCGACAGGAAGGGCCCGTCACATTAATCACTTTTTTACATTGAAACTCAAGTTTTTCTCCAGTCTCCTCATCAATCGCCTGCACACCAGCAACCGAATGCTTAGATGTAATCAAATCACTCACTGCTACATAGTTAAAAGCTCTCGCTCCCAGTCCGATTGCCCAGTGAAGCGTTTCTATAATAATGCGCTGGGTATCCGGCGCGTGTGCATCATGCCATAACGCCGAGCCTGAAAGATTTTTGGTAATGACGCCGGGAAAATGCTCGGCTGTTTCGTCAGCCCCTAAAATTTTCCCATTCGGAATTCTTCTATCTGTTGCGACACCATTGTTACGAAAGGCCGATAAGGCGTCGTTTAGTGTTAATGCAACTTTTAGTATGGGCGGACGTTTTGCACCTTTGTTATACAAAGGCATCAGGCAGGACATTGGTTTTACAAACTCAGGAAAAGTTTGCAAAAACCATCGCCGCGCTGCAACTGATTCATAAAAACGAGCGATATCCATCGTTTGCAGGTATCGCAGCCCTCCATGTATGATTCTCAGGCTGTTATAACTTGTTTCACCACCAAAATCCTGTTTTTCAAGAAGCAGCACTTTTTGATCGCGCATAGATGCCTCAAGCAACAACATAACACCATAAATGCCACCACCAACAATAATAATATCGTAGTGTTCCTGTTGAGCCTGTTTCGGATTTCTTAAGAGTTGAGTCACTTGTTTTATACCAATTGTTTATATCAGCCCCTGTGATTTATACCATTTGGCTGTTTTCTGTAGCCCCTGCTCAAGGCTGACTTTTGGCTGATAACCCAGCAACCTTTTTGCTTTAGAGATATCAAAAGCACGGTCTTTATAAAAAAACTCGACCCGGCGTGGGTACAAAACAGGCTCGATACCAAGGGCACGGCAGACCCGATCACAGACAATCGATGCAAGGAATACGGGATAAAAAGGTATCCGCCATTTTGGATGAGGTTTTTTCAGTGCATCAGCAATAGCATTCACTAATTCACCAAGAGTCGTATACTCTCCCCCGGCGAGAGTAAATACTTCACCCAAAGCCTCTTCGCGGGTACCGACAAGAACGATCCCATCAATCAGGTCATCAATATATGTCATATGGTAGAGGGTTTTACCTGAACCAATCATAACAAACGTTCCTTTTTTTACTGGACGGAATAATTTAAGAAACCGCGTATCACCGGGACCGTAAATACCGACAGGACGAAACACCGCGCCTCTTAAACCTTTGGAAAAATAATCTCTTGCCAGTAACTCGCCTTCCAGCTTGGTTTCCTGATAGTGATCTCCAGGCTGAAACCTGTATTCCTCGTCGGCTGGTGGCTCATTGATATCTCCCTGAACGCCAACAGTAGAGCAATGAACAAACATCTTAATATCTGCCCGTTTGGCCGCTTCCAGTAAATTTCTAGTAGCATCCACATTTACCCGATGAAATTCATTACGGTCAGCATGCTCAGAACGCCACGCAGCAGCGATATGATAAACACGATCAATGTCATTGAAATTATCATTTACTGATTCAGGGTCACGAATATCAACAACTCGGCATTCGACGCCTATATCTTCAAGTTGTTTTGTATTGCTGCTGGCACGTACAAATGCAACTACCTGCTCGCCATCTTTGACCAGCCGTTTACAAAGATAACCGCCAGTAAAACCAGTGGCACCTGTTACAAGAATCTTGCTCATGCTGCTTCCTGCCAACGTTTACGCCAAGCTTGAAAAACCATTAGAGACCACAATACATGGCTATGATTGGCCTTTCCGCCCAGGTGGTCAAATTTAAGTTTATTTATTGTTTTCACGTTGAATATTCCTTCTTGTTGAAGTTTTTTACTGTCCAGCAGTTCTTCCATTATGGGTCTAAACTGCGTTCCCAGCCAATGTTTAATAGGTATGCTAAATCCTTCTTTCTGCCGATACACACATTCTTGCGGAATCTGTTTTGCCGCTATTTTTTTAAGCAGAACTTTAATGTTGCCCTGGTTAAGCTTGAGATTATCCGGCACCTGAAAAGCAAGTTCAACCAGCTCACGGTCAAGCATTGGAACGCGTGACTCCAGTGAATTTGCCATCGACATCCGGTCTACTTTCACCAGACAATTATCACTAAGGTAACTTTTTACATCAACATACAAACTACTGGCTAGCCGACTTCGAGAACCGGCGCGTTTAAACAGATGAGTAATGTGATTATCAATAGGACGCACTATCTGTTGCAGTGCTTCAGGCGTAAACAGGTTTGCCTGCATCGTTTCAGCAGCAAAAATACGCCAGCGCGCATGAGATAACTGGTCGGGTAAGCTTGCGCCCTCGACAAAACGCTTTACTTTATTTATCACCCCTTTTTTTTCCGGTCTGGGCGGAATCGATTCTATGATGGGCGCAATTACGCCTCGGCGCAACATACCCGGTATATAAGAATAATATTTGGCCGCATTATCAGCCAGGTATGTTTCGTAGCCGCCGAACAGCTCATCACCACCATCACCACTAAGCACAACCGTAACATGCTGGCGAGCCAGGCGCGAAACAAGAAAGGTGGGGAAAATTGAAAAATCGCCAATTGGGTCATCCATAAAAGTCATCAGGTGATCAAACATGTCTGAAACATGAGGGTTGATCACTTCAAAGGTATGCTTTACACCTAGATGCCTCGCTACTTTCCGCGCATATTCCAGCTCATTGTAAGAAGGGTCATCAAAACCAATGCTGAAGGTGCTGGCCTGCTGCATAGAGGAAACAACTAGCGAAGAATCAACACCTCCAGATAGAAACGCACCCAGAGGCACATCACTAATCAATTGCCTTTGAACACATTCATGAATTTTATCTGCAACCATTGCCTCCCAGTCATCGTCAGAGTACTGCAGTGACGGATCACGCACAGGGATATCCCAGTACTCTTCAGGGTTACATGCAGGATTGGTTAGATCAATATCAAGCAGGTATCCGGGTTCAAGTTTATGAATATTTGAAAACAAAGTACCCTGACCCGGAACATACTCCCAGGCTAAAAATTCACCCAGTGAGTTCATATCAAGATCTCGATCGACCAATTGCGTCGAAAGGATGGTTTTGACTTCGGAGCCCCAGATCAGGTGCTTACCATTGAAAAAGTAAAATAACGGTTTTATACCTAAATGATCACGCGCTATAAATAGCCGCCGGTTAGCTATATCGTGAATGGCAAAGGCAAACATGCCATTGAGGTATTTAGGCAGATCTACACCCCACTCTTCGTAGCCATGTACTAATACTTCAGTGTCGGATGAAGTGGAAAATTTGTGTCCTTTTTTTTCGAGTTGCGAGCGTAATTCACGAAAGTTATATATTTCACCGTTGAACACGGTACGAACCGTATGGTCCTCATTGAAAACAGGCTGCTTGCCGCCAGGCAGGTCAATGATAGCGAGACGACGCATACCAAGAGCAACATTATCTCTAACATCAATGCCTTCATCATCCGGACCTCTGTGCACAATCGTGTCACACATTGTCCGGATTAAATCTTCATTTGGTGATGATGCGCCGGCGAATGCCGCTATCCCCGCTATTCCACACATGCTAACTGGTCCAGCAGTTTGCGTATCTTGGACACATAGACCTTACGAGAATATTTATCATCGTATAATTTTTGTGCGTTCTTCACTCTGCGCTCAACTTCATCGTCATTCCTGGTAGATTCAAGCATGCCTTTTGCCATTCCTTCGGCCGTAGGGTCTACCAAAAAAGCAACATCGTCGGTCAAAACCTGCGTGTGCGAATAAATATTGGTGGCGAACATGGGTTTACCACTGGCCAGCAGTTCATATACTTTAAGGGGCGTATTATCGCCTTCGGTACGCGGTGAAGCTAAAACCGTTGCCTTGTCCATAAGCCACTTCGCCTGCTGCTGCGGAACACGCCCGATGAGCTTACATGCGTTTTCAATTCCCAGGTTTTTAGCCATAGCGCGGTACTGCTCTACCTGCTGCACTGAACCGCCAGCAATAATCATCTGCAATTTATTATTTTTCTTTTGTGCTGCAGCAAAACCTTCAAGCATAATATCTATGCCCTGATAATGTTCCAGGGTTCCAGCGTAAACGATCAGAGGCGCATCAGAATCAGGCAGTTCGATATCATGTAATACAGACTCTTCTTTTTCTGAGACATTTTTCTGACCAGCCAGCTTAACAGGCTCAAAGATCGAATTTTCAATAAGCTGATGTTTATCTTTGTCAGATATTAGCCCATCCACATATTCAGCCAGTGCCGGGCAAATAGTTATGACCGCCTCTGCATTATGCAAACAGCTATCTTCCAGCTTTTTAAACAGATTTATCAGAAAACCGGAGCGGGTAAAATTAAAATTTGTGAGCTGTTGAGGAAGGCTCGAATGCATATCGTATACAAGCTTAAAACGAAAAACAGGCTTAAGATAGCGACAGAAAAAAACCGCTTCTTCATGCGCATGGACGAAGTCATAACGATTCGTCAGCAACAACCCGATAGTACGTAATATAAGAAACAGGTCAAGAAAAAGCTTGAGGACGGACGGCCCCGTTTTAACATTGCCTAAAAAAGCAAAACGAGGACCGCGAATTATCCTTACGCCAGGTATGTCTACGTCCTGTCCTTCACCGTAAGTCAAAAGATCCACTTCAACACCCTGCACACCCTGCTCCGCAGTTACCATGGTTCGGTAGTAAACACTGAAAGGGGTGCCGCGAGGGGTAAAGAAGGGTTGAGGTGCAATCACTAATGCCTTCATAGGTATATATTCACATCCTTTTTCTGATTTGCATCGCTACCTGATTCCTGACGAATGGTATTAATCGTTCACAATGCATGTAATTTGAAATATTTGTTTGTGGGTTTCTTAAGTACTCTCGCAGACTTTTAGCAGGAACAAGCTCATCAATGTCACCAACAAAATAAAAACCAACACTACCAGGTCGCCAGGCCTCACTACTAAAGGGTAACGGGTCGCTACCGGGAAGTATGCGGCGCTGCTCACCATTCGCTTTTTTAAAATGATCGGGCTTACCTAGAAACCAGGGACGCCCACTATTATCTCCCAGCAATACGTCACATCCGGGAAAAGATTCAAGCACCTCTGATAAAAGGCGGCCGCGATTACCCCACCATTTTCCAAAGCCCCAGGGGATTACAGGAATAGCATTATTATCTTTCACCCATTCAATAACGTGATTTATCGGTTTACCATCTTCAAGTTTGTCGGCGGTTGCAAGCGCAAGAACCTCAAGATTTTCAGAGGTAACGATCTGGCGACCATTAATAATTAATATTCTGTGACCATCTTTATCGACCGCATATAATGATTCCGGCTCATCCGTCTTATGAAACGACCACTTGACCGATTGACCTTCATTCTCCTGCAAGGTTAAAAACCAGTGGTCCTGTTTAGCTTCAGTAAGCATCAAGACAGCAATAAAATTATTCTGCTTCTGCTTCAACTGCGCCTGCTTGAGAAAGTTGCTCCAGGCGCTACGCTATCGAGAAAATGATCCGGATCGAAACAGTCATAAAAATGTACGTGAGAATCACATAATATCAAAGTTGAAAGAGGAGATGACATGGTGGGCAATCAGATATAAAGATAATTTAATGAATTTGAAAAAGAAACTTTCCGTGTTTAAGATATTTTATAGTCTGATGAGATTATAACAGTCTTTGCACAAATGCTACTGATCCCACCTGAAATCATTCAATATACCTTACGGCTCTATCATCGATTCAGTCTGATCCAGCAAGATATCGAAGACTTGCTGGCAGCATAAAAGATTATTGTCAGTTACCAATCTATTCAGCTATGGCGCAATAAGTTTAGATTGGTATATGCTAAAAAGGCTAAAACATCTCATCCGGGTTTCTTTGATTCATTTTATGTAGATGAGGTATGAGCAAAACCCACGATAAGTAATAGTATTTATGGGAACGCGTTAAACAAGATAGAAAAGTAGTCAACGTGCCTACGCAGCAGAAACGAGCGAAATAACAGGGCGGCAAAACACTTCTTTTAACGCCTATTGAAATAATTGTAGCAAGCTCATCGCTTTTTAAATATATATGCAGTTACTTACAATTTATCCAAAATTAGCTCACCATCTAATATCTGCAGGAATTTTAAAAGACACAATAGTTATTTTGTCAGTATCATGGCACGATCCAGGCGACTCGCCAACGGCAATCAAAGATCGGCAGCAGCCGGCTCTACTGCGACACGTTGATGTTCAAGGAATCTTTGCAATATCTCAAAAAACGGATCAAACATTTGAGGCTGATAGTAAAGAGTCTCGGATCCATAAAATGATCGCACGCCGCAGTAATGACCCGCATTGGCCAATGTATGATATTCTATCGGTCCCTTCAGCGTCTTTACAATAGCGGCGACGTACGCGAGCTTTGCATTACCCTCTTTTTTACCATCAATAAGCAGGATCGCCTTATGTTTCGGCTCGGCCAATTTTGATTTAGCCAGAAGCCGCAGATTTCCCAATGAATAAGCAAATTTAGCCGTCTCAATGGAAACAGGCTGTTTCAGCCCGCGATCCGCTGAGAACCTTGCTCGCACCCATTCAGGAACCAGGGCATCTTCCTGCTGCGTGTAACGGCCCGGACCGACCAGCACGAGCGCTTTAACCCGCGAGTCGGCCAAACCACCCTCCAGAGCGTGATTGGCCCCCATCGAATGGCCGAGCACAAAAATGTTGTGCGGATCGATCTCGTCTGTAGCAATTAAATAATCAATCAAACGACTGAGGTCGGCTGCTGTACGCCAGGATTCTGGGTTATCAATTTGCGCAGGATCGGCGGTGTCTCCAAAACCGCGCGCATCCGGTGCTATCACATAGAATCCATTCTCTGCCAACCGTGTGGCCAGCAGGCGGATTAGCCCGGCTTTTCGGCCCCAGGGATAGCTGCCGTGGAGAAGCACCATAACCGGCGCACGTCCAGTAAACGCAACAGGTCGATAAACACCGGCAACAATGTCAACACCATAAGGACCAGACGCCGGGATGGTTACAGTTTCCGGTTCAGCTACGACGATTTTTTCTATACCACTCCAGTTAGCCATAACATCCAGCTCGCGGATGAAGAAGCTGACCTCCCTGACCGGCTGAAACACTACTGTTCTGAAGGCTACAGGATTGACTAGCAAAAACGCATAAAAACTCCCAGCTGTTATAACGGAAAGTACTACGCTTATCAGGATAAGCTTTCCTGGTTTGCTTCTTACAAAACCATCACCCGTTGTTAACATTTTTTGCTCTGCGCACCCCCGGGGTTGCCACGATACTTCCGCCGCTTGATGCGCTGGCGAATAGCGATAAAAAGCCAGCCATACTTCGATGTTAAAAACCGGAACAGCGGGTAACGTGTCCATCTGCGTCGTCCTAGCCACATAACGAAGGACTCGGATAGTTCCGCCATCTGCTCGCGCAGAGTGGGCCTGGCTACAAGCCGATCATAATTCGGTGCCGAGCGACCGGCCCGGTGCAGGCGCGCTACCCGCAGAGGTCCATTCATACCTTTCTTCACCGTATGCAGTTTATGCGTTTTGTACGCAGCTTCCTCGGTTACATCTTTAGCAACCAAAGTGCCGGTTTGAATGGCATTTTTCATTGTACGGACTCCAAGATCAGTGCGAGCCAGCAGTTTTGATTGCGACGAGAACAAATAATTACCAAACTCGTCCCGAGTCCAGGCATCACTTACTGAAATATCCGAAAACTCAGCTGAGCCATCAATGCAGGTTTGGCAGCGGAAAGGACTGTAGAGGTAAGTCATATAATTAATAGCGCCGTCTTTGAAGTTCGATTCATGCAGAGGAATTTTGAGGCCATCCCGGGTTGTAGCCCGAATCTGTCCCGGCCAGTCACCATCCCGGAAAGCAAAATCAACGACTTCGGACGGATCGACACCACGCATCTCCATCATCTCTAGCGCGACATTCGGCTCCATGGCGCTGGCACAGAATAAACCAACAATTACCCCTATCTTATCCACGACAGGATCATTCTGCCGTTGTAACATGCGAATCCCATGAATCTGGCACGGCAACGCCGCCAACGCGTATTTGCCGGGTAAGTCACGAATCTCAGCGAGGATCGAATTCACCGGTATGACGATATACTTGGATTGCTGACTCATGAGGAGCTCCTCGTAAGTCCGAGCAATAAACACCTCACCGTGCCAGGGGGTATCTGGGTTCATCCTGGTAACGATACAGCCATCTACAGTTCCATGTTTTAGCAGGTCCCAGAGCAATGCCGTAACCACACCACCGCCAGCGCCACCACCGCGGATACCTTCGTCGCTGGCATAACCGATGTACGTCATCTCAACGTGGCCGTCGAAGCCAACATCATCGTTACGATGTCCGAATGTAGTTTCCGTCAGATCCTTGAAATTTACAGTGCCACCTGGGCAAATCCTGGCACACAACCCGCAATCAGTGCATTTGCCCGGATCGAGTTTCGGATAGAAATCCTCGTCGACAGAGAGCGCGTTCTCAGGGCATGCGCCTATACACGTACCACTGCGGGTGCATAGGCTGCGATTGCTAAATGCGATAGACAGCTTTCGAGAGTCAGTAGTTTTTGCGTCATCAATTTTGTTTTGGCCCGTTGATCTGTTCACGCCGCCGTGTCCGCGTCAAGATATTGCTGAAGAAAGCTGGTCGCGCCAGCTGCCTTATCTTTTTCTATCGCAATGATGGGTGCCAGTTCATCACGAAGAGCCTGCCGATTCTCCCAGGTAGCCATCACCATATCCGCCAGATAATCCGCTGTTAACATATCGAACTCAACCATTCTTTCATCCTGCTTGATAGATTTCATATAACCCCGATTTTTCGGCGTAGAGATTATCCCAACGACCGGCGTTACCACCGACGAGGCCAGGATAAGAGAATGGGTTCGCATACCAACATGGATTTGCGCACGTGAAAAGACACCGGCAAGCTCGGCATAATTATAGTCCGGGTTCTTAATCATGCGGATACGATCACGCTGCTCAATACCGGAAAGCACCATATTAGTGATTTTCATGTCCATAGGTTGCGTTACAACAAAGACGATATTAGAATCCAGCCGAGACAACACCTGGTTTACGGCCTTGCTCATAAGTGCCGCAAATTCCTCGATGCCAATACGTTTCCCTCGACTGCGCACAAAGACGTCGATATAACTATTCACATTAAAAGTAAGAAACGATTTGCCACCGGGACTCAAATCTTCACTGTCGACAATAGCATCAACCCTTTCGTCATCAGCCCTGTCTATGCTTAGAGCACAATCTGCGCCGCTCCGAATGCGCGCCTCAATGCCGCGATTTTTGGGTATCTCACCGAGTGATTCCGTATCGCGAAGTATGATGACGTCTGCGGCTTCCAGAACTCTTCGAAGACAGAATCGGCCAGCTCGGGTTTGTGCGGGGCCAAGGCTGCTGTTGAAAAGTACCACAGGAATGCCACGCCATTTGGCCATAGGCAAAACCAGTGCCATCGTTGAAAGGTAATTAAAAAGGGGGTTAAAGAGCTTTCTATCAAACAATATGGCATCAGTCACAAGCACAAGGTCTGAACGAAATATTGATCGAATAATAGGCAGGCCAAAAATTTTTATACTCAAATTCCAGGGCAACATTCCTACAGGCTCAACATCAAAGCCTGCATATTGGCGACGGACAAAACCGGGGTTGATCGTTGGTATGTCAAACTTCATTGGACCATATGCAGCTGTTATGTCTTTTAACCGAGTATTGCTGCGTCCCCTGCATTTCGTCCAGAAAAATTTCCCACCACACAAATCCGTTTAGTCATTTAACATACACCTTCCAACAAAGAGTTAATGTAGCACTACAAAAATATTGTATTGCTCGTTGAGTAGACGGTATTGTACACACTCTCCCATAATGTTCAATACGAGCAGAATCCACGCAGGCTCCTTAAATCACCACAGACAAGCATCTCGCAATCACTCTTCGACCACATAACAGTTAATTTTTACGCAGATACTCGTGGTAGTATAAAATGGTTTTTTATACCCGATCTCGGCTTTAGCATATAAAAATGTTTTTAAACCACAACAACAAAAAAGTGGCGCAGACGGTCGTAGCTGTATTGATAATATCGATTATTCTGGCTTTGGTATGGTTACAGCCATTTCGGCAAACACTTGCTCACCGCAACAACACCCCTGGCAAAGTGTACAACGAGTCGTGCCTCAATCCTGCAAGTGAATTCAAGCCAGTGTGGGAATGCTACGAATTAACGCTGCAAAAACCGGTATCAGGCCCGATTACCATCCAGCATTCGAGTGGTGAAACCCACCAGACTCTCGCGTTTAAGGACGGCGCTCAAATCAAGTTCCGCTTCACACCTTCACAGGCAGGAAACTGGAAGTTCAGTGTCGGCGGCTCGATAAATATCTCCTCCACACGACCTGGCTACGCTAAAGGATTTGTTGTCGCCAATGGCATAAACTGGATTCGATCGGCCACAGGCGAAGCGTTTGTACCGCAGTACATCATGTACAACCGTCCAAGCCTGGAGCGCGGTTTGCAAGAATTTGTTGTAGAGCATGGCTTTAGCGGATTTCATATCACGAACCTTCGTGATTTCATGCAAAACATCAGCTATTTTGAGGCAGTCATACTAAAAACATACAGGCTCGGAGGCGTAACCCACTTCTGGATCTGGGGCGATAAAAGTCGGTGGCAAACACCATCAACATACGGGGTAGATGCGGAGCTCCTGTACAGGGAAATTGCAGCCCGCCTGGGGCCGCTTCCCGGCTGGACGGTTGGCTATGGTTTTGACCTCTACGAATGGGCATCGGCTGAAGAAATCGAGGACTTTCGAGAGACCCTTCATCAATACACATCCTATCGACATCTGGTAGGAGGCAGAGGATACAAAAACAAGTATCGTCAAATAAGCAACAAGCTTGATTACGCCTCATGGGAATGGCATCAGCCAAGCCTGGCAGATTATCGCGACCACCTTAAATACGCCAACGGCAAACCCGCTTTTTCCGAAGATCGATTTCGCGTCCGCCAGCCATCCAGATACCCTGACAAGGATTATGACTTTGAGATGACGCGAAAAGGCTTATGGCATTCGGTACTGGCTGGCGGGGTCGCGAATATCTGGGGACACAAACCCGCAGGCAAAGGCTATTCGGAGCCATACCCGAACAAGGAGGCAATCCACACCTACCGCAAGACGATAGACCTGTATTTTGAGCCGGGAATGTCTGTAAATAACCGGGTGGTAAACGGCGGAAGCTGTCTTGACGGCGCAAAGCATGTATTATGTTATGTTGAAAACACCAACAGAATCAGGTTGCAGGCAGACGCACTCAAAGATACCTCCAAAATTTTGGCGATTGACACAAAAGAGGCATATCGTGAAATTAAAATTAGTGACTTAACACAGGATATCGAACTAGCGAGAACCTCTGACTGGGCGATTTTGCTTGTTAAATCAGAAAAATAAGACGATTCGACTGACCTACAAACAATGTCTTTTAGCAATATTTGTAAAGGCCAGGCATTCTACCTATACTCCATACACCAAATGACCGGAGGGCAACTTCCGAACTTGTAAATTAAGGCCAACACCCGGCCAGAGGACGGCGCCACGTGACTGAAGTCAACAATAACTCAACCAAACAAAGCGGTTCTCGCCACTGGGTTATTTTTGCGAAACTTGCTTTTGGCATTGCCCTGATGGCAGCGCTCATCATGCGCGTAGACCTGTCGGCGTTATTGCATAAAATTGCTGGCGTCGATATATTCTACCTGACTCTGATGTTCATAATTCCTCACCTGATGATCGGCATAAACACCCTCAAATGGCAAATATTTCTTCGTGAACTCGGCCTCCGGCTGAACTTCAACAGACTCTTTGGCCTCTACCTCATCGCGACCTTTTTTAATAATTTTTTACCCACCATGGTGGGGGGTGACGCCGTGCGCGCTTATGCGTTAGGCCGGGATACACAGGACGCATCGTCGGTTACCGCAGCGACCTTTATGGAACGACTGGTTGGCCTGGCAGGGCTAGTCTCACTGGTTCCGCTGGTGTTATTTTCTACGATCGTTACAGACCAGTTTCCAGTCGTCTGGCTACTCGCACCTGCGAGCCTGCTCGGATTTGCTCTCGCCAGCGCTATGCTACTTTCTTCAAAATTTGACCCACTATGGCGCTGGCTGCGAAACATCAAAAAGCTGGCGCGTTTGCTGGAATTTCTTGGGCGAACCCGCAAAGCCGTTTACCGTGCGGCTCAATCACTTCGAATTCTGCTCACGACATATTTGCTCTCGCTGCTTTTTTACGTTGGCGCGGCCGGTGCAGTCTGGGCGGCGGCAATGAGCCTGGGTGCCAATGTCAGCATAGGATATCTAATAGCAACAGTGCCACTAGTACTGGTTGCAGGCATGCTTCCCGTATCTTTGAACGGTTTGGGCATAACCGAAGCTGGCTTCGCTCTCTTTCTGCAACTGGCGGGCGTACCGCTTGTAGATGCTATAGGCGTCGGTCTACTGTTGCGGGCTCGGTTACTGGTTACAGGACTATTCGGCGGGCTGTTATTTCTAAGGTATCGATCAGCTAATACAGATGTGCCAGCTGCTGCCGAACGCTAGATCACACGCTAAATACCGTATTGTTAGCCCTGACTGGCCAGGTGAGTTTCCATCCAGGGAATCATATCCTCGTAGTGCAAATTGTCCGAGGCCATCCTGTACCAGATTTCCAGGCTCAATAACATCCATATTCTGATGTGATGATCGATCTTGCCAGCACCATGCTCAGAGATAATACGATCTACAGCCGCTTGCTGAAAAATTCCGTCCTTAATAAGACGGGCATCGGCAAATACACTGCGAAGAAATGGTTGTAACGAACCGGCGCAGAGCTCCGCGAAAGGATAGCTCCAGCCCGTCTTCTGAAAATTGACAGCCTCTATCGGTAACTTACGCTCGGCAAGTTTTCGCTCGATAAATTTTGCCTGACGACCATTGATCTTCATGTTGACCGGGATAGAGGTGGCATACTCAACTAGCTCTTTATCTGCAAACGGACATAACACATCAATACCATGAGCCGCTCCGGTGCGGTCATCCAGCATAAGCAGGTGTTCTGGTAGTCGTGTGAGAAAATCCGTATGCAACAGCTTCTCTACAGGGTCTTCCGCATCGCTGTTACGCACTTTTTCAGCCAGCAGCTGGCTGCTATCGACATCAGCCACCTGACGCCAGCTCTCTTCTGAAAACAATGCCTGCTTATCAGCTTTTCTAAAGCGAAGGTATTCAACAGCTTCAGCATATCGCTCAGGCAGTTCGCCTGCACCTGCAACCTCGGTTAACCAAAGAAGCTTACCAGTAATCCCGCTCAACCCTTTTCGCCCACCGAGCTGGCGCATAGCCGGAGCGATTATTCGATTACGCAACCAGGCCGGAACACGAGCGTAGTATTGCGCATCCCGCACGCCAAGATACCGCGTAAAGCCAGCAAACAATTCATCCCCACCATCACCAGACATAACCGTGTCTACATGAGTCGCGGCCATTCTGGATAAAAAAAACTTACTTACCAGCACCATATCACTCGGCTCATCAAGACTCCAGATCATCTCTGGCAATAAGCGTACTACATCATCACTGGGATAAGACTCATGTCGAATAGAGCCATATTTTTCAGCAACCAGTCGTGCGATAGGAACCTCATCGGAATCATTTTTAACGCCAAGTGAGAAGGTATCGAATGGTTGCCCTAATGCTTGCGACATGTTGGCGACAATCAAACCGGAATCAAGACCACCGCTCAAAAACGCGCCGGAAACACCGGAGTCAGGAAGGCATGACGCGATGGCATCGTGCAGCTTATGCTCCAGACCGTCAATGGTCTCTTCCAGGCTTTGTTGCATCTTTGTCGCAAAACTCGGCTGCCAATATTGATGCAACGACGTTTTCCCCTGCTGATGAATAGCGATATGCGCTGGTGGCAGTTTCGTAACCCCCTTAATCAGGCTAAAGGGAGCAGGAACAAAGCGTAATGATAAGAAGTGAGACAGCGACTGCATATCAATGACAAACGGAACAACATCAGCAGCAAGCAGGGCCTTGGTTTCGGATGCGAAAAAAAACCCTTCTGCCGTATCAGCGAAAAAAACAGGTTTATGCCCGAGATGGTCCCTTGCCAGAATCAGCCGATCACTGCTCAGATCATGTATCGCAATAGCGAAACTGCCACGAAGACGCTCAAAACAAGATTCGCCGCAGGAGCGATAAAGGTGAGCGACAAGTTCGGCATTACTAGCACCGACCAGAGGGTGGCCGTCCACCAGAATCTGCTCACACAGAGATGCGGCGTTAACAATTTTTCCATCCAGCACCACTCGGATATCGCCAACGCTGCAGCCAGAGACCTGCACTTTTTCTTTCGAGTGGCATCGCTGTATTGCTCGCGAGCCAATCGATGTCGATTTTGTTTTAAAAATTTGCGCCTCTGCAGCCCCTCGGTGCACCATGGATCGCGCCATAGATGCAAGCCGATCCGCCCCTTCGCCGTGGTAGTTTGCAAACCCAAAAATTGCTGCCATAGTCTTTTTATCTCATGGTTGGATACTATCAGTGAGTCCGCAGAAAACCCGCACAATATATAAGCTCAGACGGCTGAACTTTCGATAATTCTGCAATCACTGTTAGCATTATTTTCGAACGCCAATGACTGATTCATGAGTTGAATCACAACTAGCCGCACCATGGGTAATCACTATGGCGCTTGCTAAGCCACTGGATATTTAATTGATAATCTTCTTTATTCTGTATTCTGTATTATTTTTTGCGCTGGTAAAAATTATTGTTTCACCAACAAGACCTATCGCTATTAGTTGAATACCCAGAACCAGAACCAGCGAGAACAGAACTAATAACGGCCTGTCGGCTGCCGACACATCAAAAAATATCCTCTCTACACCTATGTAACCCAACCCTAAAACACCCATAAAGGCAGAAATAGCGCCAACGGTTCCAAAGAAACGTAATGGTTTTTTGTTAAACCGGGTCAAAAAAACAACCGTTAGAATATCAAGCGATCGACTCAGATAAGTCCTCAGGCTATATACTCTGCGATACGCATCCGACTTAGACTGGGGGATATCAATTTCGTCAGTTTTAAACCCTGCCTGATCGGCCAGAATCAG
>JAADGZ010000134.1 GCA_013152045.1 Gammaproteobacteria bacterium | reverse complement strand
GCTTTAATGGGGGCCGAGGTGGCAATGCTTTGGCGCATGCGCAAGGTACCAGTGGAGGCTATACCCGCGCTACGGCCACCGCAACGGGGGGAACCGGTGCAGGTACGGCCCGAAGTGGCCGCGCCGATGCCTCCTCTACCGCAACCGGCACCGATGGCTATGCCCTTGCTGATGCCGCTTCAGGTCGCGTAAGGAATCGCAATAATGCGCGAGGCTATGCCTTTGCCAATGTTGCCGGTAACTATTCCACCGGGGCCACGGCTACCAGCAAGGCTGCGGCTAGCAGTAGTATCGGCCAGGCGGTAACAGATCGGGCACAGGCAGATGGAATGCAGTCTGTTGCCTTTGGTACTTTGTTGCCCAGTCAGGCGGATGCCGATGCTGCGCTAGTCGGCAACGTGAATGCCGAAGCTGCGATGGCAGGCTATAATGTACTTGCTATGGGCTTGCTGGGTGGAGCCTACTCAGATAACGGCAGTGAAACTGGCGGAGTGTTATACAGCAGCTCGCTTGATTTCAATATCGATATGACCGATATGACCAATACCAAATTAATGGTGGGTCTGCTTGATCCAATAGTATCCGGGACACATGGTTTTGAAAGTCTGCACTTTCGTATGAATATAGAAGGTACATGGGTGACGGATATTACCTTTAGCAGTTTGGGCTCAGCTATAAGTTACTTCGATGACAACGTGTTGGATTATGGTTTGTGGGGTGATCTGGTGGATTCTGGCAAAATACTGGATATGGCCTTCTACTTTGATCTAACCGAACAGCATCTGGGTGAGGGATTCAACACCAACTTCATAGTTGGTGCATCAACAGTACCGGTACCGGCAGCCGTCTGGTTGTTTGGTAGCGGCTTGCTGGGATTCTTGGCCGTTGCTCGCAGACGCAAGCAGTCGTAAATAGCCTATTCAGACTCATAGCCCATTTGCCGAGCCTTTCTGGCTTGGTAAATGGGCTATTTTAAAGTCTTTAAATCACTCCGACCGCATTCACTACCAGAATCAGGGTAAACCCTGTCAGACAATGACTACATAACTTTCAGCAAAATCCTACAGCCGCGCCCTATCAGATGACAGATATATTTTGTATGGTTGTCATCACAGGGAGGTAAGGGGGGTGACATGGATGTCTACCACTTTTCTGTAAAGCCGCCGGGAAATCCGGCGGCTTTTTATTTGCAGGATTAGTTCTGTTTTTTTTCTGGCCAGCCAATTCGTTCGCTGAGGCCCGATAGTCGCTTAACCTGGTATTTTATTGATTGAGAAAATTGTGTTTTAACGGCAACAATGGTGCAGTGATTGACCGCGCGTGTAATGCCGGTATAAATCAACTCACGGCTAACCACGACTGAGTCTAGTGGTGGCAGAAGCAGTAACACCTTGGCGTATTCTGATCCCTGACTGCGGTGTACGGTGAGTGCCCAGGCGGGTTGCCATTCAGGAAGCTGGTGAAGCGAGAAGGGGTCAAGATCAGTGTTCTCACCACTGCTTGGAAACCACGCCATGATCATGCCATTGTCATCTGGCCAGAAGATGCCGGTGTCGCCATTGAACAGACCGGTTTCCCGATCATTGCGGCGGATGATCAGGGGTAGTCCCTTGCTCGGGCTGTCGTCTTTGTTGTCGATTAAGCCATCATTTTTCAGGCGTGTTTCCAGGCGTTCTCGAATCGCGATTTCACCCCATGAGCCTTCGCGTAGGGCGGTGAGTACGCGTACGGATTCAAATATTTTCAGAGCTTCTTTTGCGTTTGCTGCTGCGAAGATAGGTTTATAGTGCTCAACAGCCCAGTCGATAACACTCTGGCCGGGTTGTTTACCAATTGCTTCGATCCAGCTCAGTTGATCATTCGGTTGATTCAGCAGCTCGATGACGGCATCAGCATTGCCGGTGTTGACCGCATTAGCGAGTTGGCCAATCCCGCCGCCGCTGGTAAATCGGTAACTATGGGTGAGCTGGGCGATATGATCGGCAATGGCCGGGATCTCCTCGGCAACAAGATCTGCGGGCAGTTCATCTATCAGGCTGCTCAGTTCCTTGGCGCGCAGGTTAGAAATATACAGTTTTCTACCGTGTCCGGTGAGGTCGCCGAGTACGCTGCCGGCTTCTACTGAGGAGAGTTGATCGCGGTCACCCAGGAGGATGATGCGGCAGTGCTCGGGCAGTGCCGTGAGCAGGCTTGCCATCAAGCCCTGGTCAACCATAGAGAATTCATCCAGTAGCAGACAGTCGCAGGGTAGGGGATTGTCTGCATTATGTTGGAACCCATTCCGTTGCCAGCCTAGCAATCGGTGGATGGTGCTGGCTTCCCTGGGTAGTTTGTCGAGAATCTGATTGTCGATTTGCTTTGACAATTGGGCTATTTGTTTGCCGATGCTTTCTACCAGGCGGGCTGCGGCTTTGCCCGTGGGTGCGGCCAGACGGATGCGTAACTCGGTTTGTTGCTCCAGCAGCAAGGCGAGAATTTTTGTGACCGTTGTGGTTTTGCCTGTGCCAGGGCCACCGGTGATAATAGTCAGATGGCGGCTGAGTGCCATGGCCGCCGCTAGTTTTTGGCTGTAGGCATGGTCGTCTGGTGATAGTTTTTTAAATAATTTATCCAGGCGTTGCTTGAGTTTGGCAGCGTCAAAATCAAGCCTGCCGTAACGATTGTTTAGTGCCTGGGTAATAATTTGTTCTTCACGCCAGTGGCGGTGCAAATATAGACGTTCAGCATCGAGGATTAATGGTTGATAGTCTCCCGGCTTACCGACAAAGGTACATGCCAGGGCTTTTTTCCAGGTCTCGTGATCGGGAGCTGTGAGCAGGCAGGTATTATTTTCATCTTTTAGTAGGCTTTCTCCTGCCAGTGATCTTAATTCAAGGCAAGTATCGCCATGGCTGTTGTGCTCAGCAAGTAAGGCGGCGGTAGCCAGGGCCAGCTCGCTGGCGTTGCTATCCAGCTCGGCACAGAAACGGGAAAACTGTTGTGCCAGTGGCGAAAGCGCGGCTTGTTGTAGCCTGGTAAAAATAGTCATGCGATTTTCTCCCGCCGATAAGCGAAGATTTCATTGTCCAGTTTTTCCACTAGAGAGACATCCGGTCGCTTAAAGTACACGCCATAATGTGAGCCGGATTCTGGCCGCATCGCGCGCAGGAACAGGTAATATACGCCGCCGAAATCCCGTTCATAGTGATAGTCCTGAATGTGCTGGCGCAGGTGCCGATGCAGGGCGAGGGTGTAGATCAGGTATTGCAAATCGTAACGTCGAGCATCGATTTCAACGGAGAGTTTCTCGGCGGTGTAATCCTCAAGCTGCCTGCCGAGCAAGTTGCTTTTGTAATCAGCAATGAAGTATTTGCCTGCGTGCTCAAAGACCAGGTCAATGACGCCGGTAATCATGCCCTGGAAATTATTGAAATTCAAAGGTGGAAGTTTATTTTTACTTTGTTTTTGGAGTAGCGGATCAAGTTGTTTGCATTCAACATTATTGGCGCTAAGGTCAAATTCGAGTTCACGCAGCGTGTGTCCCTTCATTACGTTGGCAAGGGTCATGCTATTTTCATTGAGTGGGGTGTGCAGGACATGATCCATCCATTCGCACAGAGGCTCTGGATCCTGTTTTGGATTCAGTCCGTGGCGTATAGACAGTGATGGCACCCGGCGTTTGATTTGTGTTAGCAGATCTTGATGGGGGTCGATGTATTCAAGCAGGCTATGTAAAAAGTTGCCGACATGCGCGCCGGCTTCAAATTTCAGGGCAAAGTCTTCGCTGCCTGTTTTGGCTGATATGCGGGTAGTTTGATGTACGTTGCGAGTCATGGCGGAGTAGGAACTGATATGCCAATTAGTGCGTATCTTGCGCTTGATCTGTTCCACCTTGAGTGACTCGGCCGTTGCTGTTTCCATGCTGATTGGCTGGGGTGTTAATTCCTGTTGCGCGGGGATAAGCCTGATATTTTCTTTAGCCATGAGTGATTGCAGTGAAATATCGGCGGAGTTGATTTCAAAGCGTTGCTGTTCCAGATCCTCTTCACGCTTAGATAGCAGCCAGGCCAATGCAGTTTGACCGGCGTGCCCTTTGCCACTGCCGGCAGCACCAAAAAAAACATGGCAATGTGAGCAAGCACGGGTCAGGGCGACATAGGCCAGACGGATATCCTCGGCTAGACGTTCATGCTCAGCAGCGTTGATTGCAGGATTTTGGCTGTCAAGCCAGGGGCTGTAATAGTGCTGAAACTCCCCCTTGTTTTCCTCATGCCAGCACATGCTGATATTGTTTTTGTGATCTGCTGGCCGGCAGCTCCATAGATAGGGTACGAATACCACGGGGAATTCCAGCCCTTTACTGGCATGTATGGTGACAATTTTTACCAGTTCCTCATCACTTTCAAGACGTAGTTGATGTTCTTCCTGGTTTTCCAGCGTTTGCTGTTGTTGCATCCATGCTAATAATGGTTCGCCGCCGGGATGTTCTTTGCTGGCCTGTTGCAACAGTTCAGCAAGATGGAACAGGTTGGTCAAGCTGCGCTCGGGATCGGCAATATTTAATAGCCAGCTGGTTGGTTTTGCCGTGTTATTTTTAGTTGTCGGCTCGAGTACCGGTCCCAGGCCATAAAGTAGAGCCTGAAAGGCTGGCATGAAGCCGCGTTGATGCCAGAGATCGCCGGTGGTATGGATCAGTTCCACCCAGGTTCCCCAGCGTTGGGGCGAGGTCATTATGGCGAGTAGTTCTTCGCTGTTCAGATTAAGAAGAGGAGTGCTGAGTGCCTGTCTCAGCAGCTGACGATCCTGGGGCAGTAGTGCCGCTTCCAGCAGGCGGCGCAGGCCATCGGCTTCATCACTGTTCCAAATATTGTCCTTGCCTACTGAGACGGCACGGACTCCTTGTTCAAGCAGGGTTTGACGTACTTTGTTGGCTTCATTGCCGGTTCGCACCAGGATGGCGATGTCAGCAGGACGTAGTCTTTTTTCTCCAATATACGCTTTACTGTTTCCCAGCAGTTTGGCTATACGCTGGGCGACAACCTGGTGTACATGATCATATGTATTATCTTTGTTATCCGCTCTGCCATCATCCTTGCGTGGCAGATCTTGTATCAGTAGTGCAGGTTCAGGTTTCCCGGCAATGATCAGCGGGCGAGCTTTGCGCTTGTCATCAGGCGCGGGGGGTGAAGCTTCATAGGGAATATCGGTATAGGTAAAAGTATTGAAGCCATTAAACAGGTCGTTTACCGCCTCGATCATTTCTGCTGTAGAGCGCCAGTTGGTAGATAGCGACCAGCGCCGGTTGGCCTCTCGGCGTGCCTGCATGTAGGTGAAGATATCACCACCACGAAAACCGTAGATGGCTTGTTTAGGATCGCCGATCATAATCAGCGTGTGGCTGTTGCTGGCGGCATGGATGCGTTTAAAAATAGCGTACTGCAAGTTATCCGTATCCTGAAATTCATCCACCAGTATCAGCGGGTACTGGGTTGCCAGTCGGCGGGACAATTCATCGGCGGCCTGGTCTTGCTTGTGCAGGGCGATGTGCAGTTGTTTGATCATGTCGTCGAAGGAAAGCAGTCCCTGGCGTTGTTTTATGGCCGTGATCTGATCTAGAACATAATCACATGCGTTGGCCAGTTCGAACACCAGCCGTTTGTATTGTAATGACGCCATGAGTGCAAGCAGGTGTTCGGCCTGGTAGAAAGGTTCACGATCGAAGTCAGATATATTCTTGCCGGTTTTTTTGAACTGGAGTTGATTATGGGCGATTCGCGGTAGAAGATTGGCCGGGGGCAGGACAGGCGAATCTTGACATAGCAGTTTGTCCAGTTCATCCAATACTGATGTCAGGTTTTCTTTATTTTGCCCGTTGTTTTTAGTTCGACTCAATGCCGTGTGATTAAGTAACAGTTCACGGGTTTCATCGCCCTGTTCTTGCCATAGCTTGGCAAGAGATTTTAGCTGCGTATGTAATTCATTTTCAGCCTGACTCATATCCTTGGCTGGCGCAGGTTGTAGTGTCGGTGCCGGTACTTTGAGCAAAGGTTCAAGACGTTCGTTCAGGCTGTCAAAATCGGTGAATATTTGATTGAAGTCGGCTAGTTCATTGCGCTCCAACTTATAGGTGCGCTGTCGCCACCAGTCCTGCATGGCGCGTCGTTTAATCTCATTATCATCCGCCTGTTCCAGCTCGAAGGATTGTCCACTACTGAAGGCTTGATCGGTAAGGGCTTGTTG
>JAADGZ010000069.1 GCA_013152045.1 Gammaproteobacteria bacterium | reverse complement strand
TTAGATAGGGATTTGCAAATATTGCATGTTGTCGATAGTTCACATTTGTTGCGCGCCTGGAAAACAGCAAAAATCATTAATGAACAACTTACCCGGAAGGGTTTGCATAAATTAAGAATAGAGTCTTTTGACGCGCTTGCAGAGCGGGGAGTCGGCAGTTGTGTGGCGAATCTAACGATTAAGCAGATTGAGGAAGTGATGCGTCAGGATCCCCGTTTCACTATGCCACCAGAAAACTGGAAGTCAAACAGCCGCTATTGTTTACCTTTTTCAGGAGCCGAATCCCTGTTAAGCGCAGGGCAGCGGGTTGCCGAGCATGTGATACAACGGATGGAAGAATTACGCCGTATATGCACAACCGATACATTAAAATTATTTGTCGGTCATGGCGCAGCATTTCGTCATGCAGCCTACCACCTCGGTATCCTCAATTACGAAGATATTGCAAAGTTGAGCATGTTTCATGCGCAACCGCTTTACTTTGAATATCTAGGCAAGAATAATTGGCGGCATTGTGCTGGTAACTGGAAAATTCGTCTTAACCAGGAGCAGGCTACGGATTAATCTCCGTTGGTTTTAATTCCCCGCTGCTTGCAGCAAAAAATAGTAGGATGGGTAGAGCAAAGCGCGAAGTCCAGTAGGGAAACCCATCGGCGGACTACAACTTAATACCCGGCCCGCTTGCGACGGGGTTGTTTATTAGGGACAGTTTAGAAATAAAACTGTCATACTTTGCTGCTATAAACCCTGCGTTAAATATACTTCATATTGGCGGAAATGTGATTATAGTTCTGTTATCAAACGTTAATTGATGTCCCCCATATTAGTTCAAATACGTGTACGATTAAATGCAGAAACATCATCTTGATAAACAATTGCCACGTTACCGTGGCAAAAAATGGATCCGCAGTGGACTTCCTTCGAAAGGGCAGATCTGGTGCCTCGGACAGCCTCACTTGTCTCAGAAAACAGCACTAAAGGAAAAGGCGTTAACGCGGGCCGTTAGCTATTCATCAGAATACACAAAATGGAAATGGCCAAAGCAGACGATCTATTTTTTTTCCGATCTCCATGCGGATGCTGAGGCTTTTGTTGCTTCTTTGGTTGTTTCCGGTGGTGTTAAGAAAACCGGCTCGGAGAATAATGATTTCAGATTGTTGCAGGCAGGCCGCGATGCCCGTTTTATTATTGGTGGAGACTGTCTGGATAAGGGGCCAAGCAATTTACAGTTATTAAGGAGTATACAAACTCTCGATAAACGCGGTGCAAATGTACAACTTCTGGCTGGTAATCATGATATGCGGTTATTAATGGCTATGCGTACACTTCATATGGAAAAGGATCCGCGCACGGAACATTTTTTCATTCGAATGGGGGCAAAAGCGATTCCTTTGCTAAAGGAAATTTATGCGCATTATCTTGCGGGCAAGAATTCACTGCATAATATTCCAGGAAAACGAAAGTGCAAGCAGTTGCTTTTTCCTTCAAATCGTTGGTTTGATGAATTTCCTCGTTCAGCTCAGTGGGTGATGCCTGAGAATGCTATCAAAAGAGAAGTATTGCGCCTTAAGCGTAAGGCCGATCGATTTGAGTCTCTGTGTGATGAAGCAGGGCTATCTTTGCCAATGGTTTATGCTACAGCCATAAAGTGTCGGGCCTTGTTTCTTGAACCGGAAGGTGAGTTTTTCTGGTTTTATAACAGAATGAAACTGGCAAAACGCATAGGCTCTTTTCTGTTTGTTCATGCCGGGTTAGATGACCGGGTTGCTACCTTGATTAAGGATAAAGGTGTGGCATACCTAAACAAACTTTACCGGCACCAGATTCATAATAATTTATTTGAATTTTATTACGGCCCACTAGCCAATGTCATGCGGACCAAATACCGAGATATCGACATGCCGCTGACAAGTTATGGTGTGAATCGTATTTATGAAAAGGGTATTCACGTTATTGTGCATGGTCATCGTAACAATATAGATGGCCAGAGATTAATGCTAAGAAAAGGTATGTTGCATGTCGAGAGCGATACCACGATGGATCGAAATTCACGCAAAAAAGAGGGCCTGGAGGGGTATGGAGTTGGAGTTACCATTATTCGACCTGAAGGACAGGTGATTGGGATAAGTGCAGATTATCCTTACGCCAAAGTTTTTGAACCGCAGAAGCTGGTTAACAAGTGATTGTATGTTAAAGTGATAAGATGAAATACAATAGCAGCGTTAAGCATTAATATGAAACAAAGTAAAAAAAGTTTTCGTCATGAGTCTTTGCAAGATGCAGAAACAATACAAGCTTTGCTAAAATCTATTGCCCGTGGGTTCGCGCGTGGCGAGCTGGTATTTAGTGATGATGAAGATGAAATTATCATGCAACCCGAGGGCTTGATGAATCTGAAAGTTACATCAAACCAGGAAGAAAACCGGCATAGGGTAAATATTCGGATCACCTGGCAAACTGAACATAATAACAAGAAAAAAAATAAATCACTTGTGATTAAATAGCCGGAGTCTGTGGGTTCACCTGTTTTTAAAACGTAGTAACTCAAACAACCTGACCCGCACACCATCCCGATGACCAGGCCCATTGAAGATTATAGCCGCCTAGCCAACCGCTGACATCGACAACTTCACCAATAAAATAAAGATTTTTTATTTTTGTAGATTGCATGGTTTTGGATGATACTTCATTGCAGTCAATGCCTCCCAGAGTGATCTCGGCGGTGCGGTAGCCTTCGGTGCCGTTGGGTTTTATTTCCCAGCATTGTAACTGTTGGCTAATCTGGCTTATTTGGATCTGTGAAATCTCCTGTAAAGAACTGTCCACGACTTGCTGTCCTAATAGACTGAGGAGCAGGCGTTTGGGTAAGACTTCAGCAAGTACTGTTTTTAACTTGATATTTGGCTGTGTAGATTTTCGGGTGTTTAGCAAGGCTGCGATATCATGGTCGGGCAACAGGTTTATGTTGATGCTCTCACCAGCTCTCCAGTAAGATGAAATCTGCAAAATAGCAGGGCCACTCAAGCCTCGATGGGTGAAGAGAATGTTCTCTCTAAATTGTATGCGTTGATTACTCACGATACAGTCAACAGCAATGCCTGATAGCGTGGCTAGCTTTTCTTTGTCATATTTTTGCAGGGTGAAGGGGACCAGACCTGCTGAGGTTGGCCATATATGATGACCAAACTGTTCAGCAACTTTAAAGCCCAGTGGGCTGGCTCCCATCTTTGGGATTGATAAGCCGCCAGTGGCAATGACCAATGTATTTGTCTGAAATTTCCCCTGCGAAGTGTTAATTGAAAAGGTGTTGTTATCTGTTTTATCAATGTTTTCGATATTTTGCTTGAGACGAAGTTCAACGCCGGTTTTTTCACATTCTGAGAGCAACATTTCAAGAATATCTTTGGCACTGTTGTCACAAAATAACTGCCCGTGGTCACGTTCATGATAGGGGATTTGGTATTCGTTTATCATGGCAATGAAATCCCACTGGCTGAAGCGGCTTAATGCTGATTTGCAAAAATGAGGGTTGTGCGAAATATAGTTGTTGGCGCTGACATCATAATTGCTGAAATTGCAGCGTCCTCCACCCGAAATTAGGATTTTTTTACCGGGCTTACTAGCGTGGTCTAATACCATCACTTTACGCCCACGCTTGCCTGCTTGACTGGCGCACATCAGACCAGATGCGCTGGCACCTATAATGAGCACCTCTGTTTGAACCGTTTTGTTCGGCATTTTAACGCAGTTTTCGTACTCTAAATTTACGCGCTTTGATTTTTCCTTCGGTTAGCGTTTTAAGAGCCTGTTTGGCTATGGGGCGTTCTACTGCCACGAAAGCCTGATTGTCGAAAATATCAATTTTACCGATTTGTTTTCCAGCGATGTTCGGTTGAGCCGTTAATGCACCCAATATATCGCCCGCGCGAACTTTGTCTTTACGTCCACCATTAATGCATAGTGTAACCATAGGCGGCGTTAGTCTAAAATGTTCGCGAGTTTTAAGTGTTGATATTTTATCGATTCTGACGGGATTATTTTGATAATCCTCAATTGCACTGACTTTGCTAGCTTCAGAAGCCATAAACAAACTTAGAGCCAAACCCGTGTTACCGGCACGTCCCGTGCGGCCTATGCGATGAACATGAATATCGGGATCGTGTGCCAGCTCAAAGTTAATTACCGCCTGTAAATCTTTGATATCTAGTCCGCGAGCAGCAACATCTGTTGCGATAAGAATTGAACTGCTTTTATTGGAAAACTGTACCAGTACCTGGTCACGATCTTTTTGCTCAAGATCACCGTGCAAGGCTAGCGCATGGAAACCCTGTTGCCATAATTCCTCAGCCAGTTCTTTGCATTGATGCTTTCGGTTGCAAAAGACTACGCTGGATTCAGGCCGGTAATGTTGTAACAGGTTGACTAATATTTTAGTTCGTTCACCTTTTTCTATTTCATAGAAAATCTGTTTTATTTGCGTATTGTCATGTGTGGTTTCTACGCGAATATCAACAGGATTGTTCTGAATAGCGTCACTGATTTCTTTTATTTTATCGGGGTAGGTTGCCGAAAATAATAGGGTCTGTCTTTGCTTCGGCATAAAATCAATAATGCGTATGATGTCTTCATGAAAACCCATATCTAGCATGCGGTCGGCTTCGTCCAGCACCAATATATTTAAACTATCCAGTTTTAAAGAGCCTTTTTGTAGATGTTTTAATATCCGTCCTGGAGTGCCGACCACGATGTGAGGGCTATGTTCCAGTGAGGCTAGTTGCGGGATTATTGGCTTGCCGCCGCATAAAGTAAGAATCTTGGTGTTGGGGATGGCGCGAGCCAGACGACGGATTTCTTTGCTGACCTGATCCGCCAGTTCTCGGGTTGGGCATAGCACCAGTGATTGGGTTAGATAGGTTTTAGCTTCAAGTTTGTGCAGTAAGCCAATTGCAAATGCCGCTGTTTTGCCGCTGCCGGTTTTTGCCTGGGCCAGCAAATCCTGGCCTTTTAGAATGACAGGCAGACTTTGTGCCTGTATCGGGGTCATTGTCTGGTAGCCCAGTGACTCGATATTGGCTAAAAACTCGGATGTTAAGGGAAGAGATGAAAAGGCAGTTGATGTCATGTAAAAGTCAGTCTTTGTTGGCGCACAGGAAAACTACATATAATAGCAGATTACTACAGTGAAAATAATTGGATATAGATAAACCGCCGCCTGAGGCGGTGAGACTCAAAAAGGCTTTGCCGTTCCGTGGTGCGGAGGAGGTCATGGTCTTTTACCTCTCGTTCCCACGCTCCCGCGTGGGAACGAGAGATATCGGAGTTATTCCTTCTCCCCGAGGGGGAGAAGGCCAGGATGAGGGGGTAAATCTAGACCCCTCTCCCCAACCCTCTCCCCAACCTCTCCCCAATGGGGAGAGGGAGTTAACGGGACAGCAGTGATCAGAAATAAATAATTCTCCGAGAAGAAAGTGCTCGTTTAGCGTACCGAGCGGTAGTCTTGCCGCTGGCCGCGGTGGGAGAGCATAATTTGCCACAATTGGCCTTGGCCAGATCGGAACAGACCAGCGCAGACGTGTAGATAATATTTCCACATGCGATAAAAACGTTTGTCGTAGCGCTTGCGCAATTCAGGCCAGGCGGCGTCAAAATTTTTCCACCAGGCCATCAGGGTTGGGTCGTAGTCGGGGCCGAAGTTGTGCCAGTCATGGATTATGAGATCCGGTTCGATTGCTGTCGCTATGCGGCGTGCCGAAGGCATAATACCGTTGGGAAAGATATAGTGGTCGAACCAGGGATCGTTGTAGTTGACCGTTTCGTAGTCGCCGATAGTGTGTAATAGAAACAGGCCATCTTTTACCAGCAAACGGCGCATAGTCTCGAAATAGGTGGCATAGTTCTTTGGTCCGACGTGCTCGAACATGCCGACAGAGACGATTTTATCAAAATGTCCCTGCTGTTCGCGGTAGTCTTTCAGGACGATCTCCACTGGCAGGCTGGCGCAGCGCTCTTGCGCCAGTCGTTGCTGTTCGCGTGAAATGGTAATACCCAGCACCTCGACGCCGTAATGGCGGGCGGCATGACTGGCCAGGCCTCCCCAGCCACAGCCAATATCCAGCAGGCGTTCACCAGGTTGCAAGTCAAGTTTGCGGCAAATGAGTTCCAGCTTGGCCTGCTGAGCGTCGATTAGATTATTACTCTCAGCCCAATAGCCGCAGCTGTAGCTCATGCTGGGATCAAG
>JAADGZ010000032.1 GCA_013152045.1 Gammaproteobacteria bacterium | reverse complement strand
TCAGCTTTGTCATAAGCCCTTTCGAAGTCTTCTATCTTATCCGCGTAATCCACTCAGAAATGTTTCGGTTTTCCACAATACCGGACTTCCATGTACTGAACTAATCTTTGCTGTAACAAGGTTCTCGCAGACTCATGCGCTTGGCATGAACTTCGTTGAACAACATCTACAGAGGATTATCTCAATGGAAGAATCGAGAAGAAAGTTTTTCAAAGGGATAGTGGTCGCGGCCGGAACTACTGCATTAGCAAGCACGGCAAAGGTATCGGCGGCGACTGAACGACCAAGGGGGGATGCAGACCATCGTTGGGGCATGGTAGTCGATCTACGCAAATGTATCGGTTGCCAGGCATGCACCGTGGCCTGTCATATGGAAAATGATGTTCCCATCGGCAAGTTTCGTACTATCGTTTCTAATTACGAAATCAAAATCGGCAATAAAACACGCAGCGTGGTATTACCCCGACTGTGTAATCACTGTGAAGATCCTGCCTGTATCCCTGTCTGTCCTGTTAAAGCTACCTATCAACGTGATGATGGAATCGTGGTCGTGGATAACAGCCGTTGCGTAGGCTGTGCCTACTGCGTTCAGGCCTGTCCCTACGATGCACGTTTTATCAATCCTGAAACCAACACGGCTGACAAATGTACTTTCTGCGTCCACCGAGTGGAGGCGGGGTTATTACCTGCCTGTGTTGAAACCTGTGTAGGTGGTGCGCGTATGTTCGGTGATTTAAAAGATCCGCAAAGCCAGGTTTCCAAACTGATAGAAAAATTTCCGACCGAAGGTTTGCGGCCTGAAATGAAAACCCGGCCACAGGTGTATTACATCGGGTTGGATAAACATTTTAATAGCAAAGTAGAAGGTACGCCTTCTCTGTGGAAGCGCGAGGAAGCACTCGGTGAGGAGAAAGAATCATGAACAGCAATATTGTTGATCTTATCAGTGTTACGCGTGAGGTGAGCTGGTTGTCATGGGGGGTTCAGTATTTCTTTTTAATAGGTTTAAGTTATGGTGCCTTTTTTCTGACCCTACCGGCCTTTGTTTTTGGTCGAAAAAATATGCAAAAAACCGGTCGCCTTGCATTGCTGATTGCGATTAGCTGCGGCATTGCCGCCCCCGTTGCGTTGGTTTCCGACCTGCATCAACCGGGCCGGTTTTACAATTTTTATCTGCATTTTACTCCGACTTCCTGGATGTCCTGGGGTTCGTTTTTTCTGCCCGCTTATGTCGTCCTGCTACTGGTTTACGCCTGGTTTATTTATCGACCGGATCTCGAACTACAGGCCAATAATCAGAGCGGGATGCTTGCCAGAGTTTCACGTCTGCTGGCCTTCGGTGGCAATGAAGCGCCGGCTGTGATCAAAATGCTGGGGCTTATGACCCTGTTTGCTGCGCTTCTGGTAGCCACCTATACCGGATCAGAAATGGCTGTAGTGCGTGCCCGTCCGTTGTGGAATGGTCCGATGATGCCGCTGTTATATCTGTTCACCGGTCTGGGTGGTGCAGCTGGGCTGGGACTATTGTTAAATCGGATTATCGGTGATGCCAGCGAGTCTGTTAGTAATCAACTGAGTCGTTTTCTGGTTGTTTTTCTGAGTTTGACCATGCTGACGGTATTGCTCTGGATGTTAACGGGTCTAGCGGGTCATTCTTCTTCCGGTATGGTCCTAATGCGTCTTGCGACCGAATATAACCCCCTCCTATTTACTCTTTTATGGCTCTCTATATGCACACTGCTTCCATTCTTGTTGATTATCAATAAACGGCAACAGACATGGTGGTTAAGCGGCTTTCTTTCGCTTACGGGCGCCTGGCTGTTTCGTTGGAGCATGTTCATTGACGGGCAGCGCATTCCCAAGACCGGTGCGGGCTTTAATGATTATTCGATCCCGTTGGGTACGGAAGGATTGCTGGGAATTGCTGGAACCCTGGGCCTGTGGTTACTACTGGTCATTATGATCACCAGCTTTATACCCTGGCAGGGCAGCAAACAGAATACCTCGGTTTGATGATGCCAGCTATTACACGTTTTATGATATTGGAGAAAGGGTAATGTCAAGTTCTCGTCGAAATTTTATAAAAAGGGCCACGCTAGTTAGTGCCGCCAGTGCCTTTGGATTTGGATATAGCCATACTGCCAGCCAGATGTTGAAGAGTGCATTAGGAGATAAAAAACCAGCGGATCCAATTTTCGGCAACGCGCCAAAGCCTGAGTTTTCGGTTGATCTGAAAACTGGGAAACTGCAACTTAATCCCGAACAGACAGTGGCCTATACCATGTGCATGGGCTGTTCAACAATTTGCGGGGTGCGTGTTCGCATCGATAAAAAAACGCAGAAGGTATTGCGAGTAACCGGCAACCCATACCATGTGTTGTCCTCCGAACCTTTTCTGCCTTACCAAACCAGTGTCCGGGACAGTTTTCAGGCCCTGAGCCGTTATCAGGAAAAAGGCCTGCTTGCACGCTCGACCGCCTGTGGCCGAGGTAATGCGGTACTGGATAAATTAACCAATCCTGATCGCGTTAAAGTTCCCTTAAAACGGGTTGGTCCGCGTGGCAGTGGAATGTGGGCGCCAATTTCATTTGAACAGCTGGTAGAAGAAGTCGTCGAGGGGGGCGATCTGTTTTCTGAGGGGCATGTGGATGGCTTGCGGGCGATACGTGATATAAAAACGCCGATTGATCCGGCGCAACCCGAGTTCGGACCAAAGTCTAATCAACTAGCGTTTATGGCACCCTTCATGGATGGCCGTCTGCGCTTTGCCGCGCGTTTTGCCAAGCTCAGTTTTGGCACGGTTAATTTTACCGGCCATCGCTCCTATTGCACCCTGTCCATGCGGTCTGGTTATGCCGCCTTACTGGGTGATTGGAAAAAGCAGCCTCACCTTAAACCAGATTTTGTAAATTCTGAATTTTTAATGTTCATAGGCACAGCACCGGGCAATGCGGGCAATCCGTTTAAGCGTCAAGGTAAATTGGTTGCTCAGGCGCGCAGTGAAGGCAAACTGAAGTATGTGGTTATCGATCCGGTGCTGACCAATAGTGACAATCTGGCGGCGGCTGAACGCAGTAGTTGGATCCCCATTAAGCCAAATACGGATGGTGCGCTGGTAATGGGAATGATTCGCTGGATTCTGGAAAAACAGCGTTTTGATGAAAAGTTTCTAACTCAACCTGGACCCGCAGCGGCAAAGGTCGCCGGTGAGGCCAGTTGGTCTAATGCTACGCATCTGGTGATTGTCGATCCGGATCACCCGCGTCATGGTCATTTCCTGCGGACCTCCGATCTTGACCCCAAGCAACCCCTCAGAAAAGGCAAGCCGGCGCCAGCGATGGTGATCGATATGGCAAGCAGCAAAGCCGAGGCGTTCAATCGGGCTGGTCCTGCAACATTGTTTTTCCAGGGTAAGGTGCAAACAAAAGACGGCAAAGACATCGCAGTTAAAACCAGCATGAGTATTTTAAAAGAGGAAGCTGACAAATATTCGTTGGAGGAATATGCCGACATCTGTGGTATCCCGGCAGATACGATTGTGGGCTTGGCGCGAGAATTTACCAGCCACGGCAAACTCGCGGCAGTGGATACGCATGGTGGCACGATGGGTAGCAATGGTTTTTATAATGCCTTTGCTATCGTTATGTTAAACGCCCTGGTCGGCAATCTTAACTGGAAAGGTGGTACCAGTATCGGTGGTGGACGCTTCAAGGAGATTGCTCCTGGGCCGCGTTATAATTTAAAAAAATTTCCTGGCAAGGTCAAACCCCGAGGCCTGGGGCTTGGGCGAAATCATTTTCCCTATGAAAAAAGTGTCGAGTATCGACGCAAAGTCGCAGCAGGGAAAAACCCCTATCCGACACAGGCTCCCTGGTACCCGCTTTCGCCTGCCATGTCTTCCGAGTTCCTGACCTCCGGTTTAAATGGTTACCCTTATCGACTCAAGGCGTTGATTCTGTGGAGTTCTAATCCTCTTTATGGCATTGCCGGCATGAACACGCAGGTGCATGAAAAATTAGCCGATCCAAAACAGCTGCCGCTTATTATTTCTGTTGATCCTTTTATTAACGAGTCGAATGTTTATGCCGATTATATCGTGCCCGACTCGGTTCTGTATGAAAGCTGGGGTTGGGGCAGCGCCTGGGGCGGTAACCTGACGCGTGTCAGTACCGCTCGCTGGCCGGTAATCGAGCCGGATATCGCAAAAACGGCTGAAGGCGTGCCGATAGAAATGGAAGTTTTTTTTATTGCCGTTGCTAAACGTATGGGCTTGCCTGGATTTGGTGAGGGAGCAATACAGGATAAGGACGGCAACAAATATCCGTTAAACCGAGCCGAAGATTTTTATCTGCGAGCTGCTGCCAATGTGGCTTATTTTGGTGGTGCGGTACCGGATGTGAGTGACGAGGAACTGAGCCTGTCCGGTGTCGAGCGGATTGCTGAACGACTAAGGGAAACACTCAAGCCTGAGGAATGGCGCAAAGTAGCTTATGTCTATGCGCGCGGCGGACGTTTTGAAAATGCCGATCAGGCCTATCAGGGTGAGTGGCTGAAGTATCGTTATAAGAAGCCTATGCAGATCTATGATGAGCATCTGGCTACCGCACGTAACAGTCTGACCGGCAAGCGTTATACCGGAACACCAACGTGGATGGGGCCAAAACTTTCAGACGGTTCATCGCTAGATGAGGCTTTTCCTGTAAAACAGTGGCCGTTCAAGGTCATTAGCACCAAGTCAAATCTGCAGTCATCGCACACTATTGGCCTGGCCAGTCTGCAACAGATCCATCCTAAAAACGCTATCGCTATCCATGTTGATGATGCTGCTGAGCTGGGCGTTAGCACAGGTGATCAGATACGGGTGACGACACCGGGTGGTTCGGTGGTTGGGGCTGCTCTTGTCCGAAATGGTATTCAACAGGGGGTGTTGAGTATCGAACACGGTTTTGGTCACCGCCAGTTGGGTGCCCGGGCTTATCGCATTGGCAACAAATTGCAAAAAGCAAATCGTCTTTCGGGTTATGGGGTCACGATTAATGATCTCGGTTTTGCTGATCCCAGTCGTAAAGGTTTATCAGTACTGACTGACTGGGTGGTCGGCAATGTCGCCCGTCAGGGTCTGCCGGCGCGGGTTGAACGTGCCTGATGCGGTAAACCCGGCTAAAGGTGTTCCGGTTTCATTCCACTACCAAGCGTTACCTTCGTGGTGAGCTCTTCGACTTTGCTCAGAAGAGCCTTGTCGAACCATGCCTGTAACACCTGAAATAGCGATATTTGAAGCTATTAATCGTTGCATAAGTGTTCGCATCATAGCCCCCTCTCCCTCTGGGAGAGGGTTGGGGAGATTGGAACACATATTTAGTACGAATTATTTTGGGTGACATGTTTGTACCTGCCTGTTTGTACAGAGGGGGATGTCATTTTTTGGGTCGCTCGTAAGAACAAAATCATGTAGGGCCAGCTTGTATACATGAATTTGTTCTGAGTGAATTTTGTATTGATAAAAGTTTAGGGGTAAATAATGTATAAAAAACTAATCGCATTTGCTGTCACTTCTGCGTTGATGGCTCCACTGGCCGCGCAGACTAATGCTAAGGCTAAGGTTGAATTCTATGGTCAATTACAGGTGGAGGTAGCAAATCAGGATAAGCAGGGTGTTTCGGCTACCGTAGTTGATGATAATAAACGCGGTCGTCTCGGAATCAAGGCTTCTGAAGATCTAGGTGACGGTATGAAAGCAATTGCCCAATTTGAATGGCAGGTAGATACCAGTGATGCCAATGCTACAGACGGTCGGCGTATCGGCATGGTTGGTCTGCAGGGGCGCTTCGGCCAGGTTACTTCTGGCTCACTGATGAGTCCATACAAATATACCGGCGGGGGAAAATATGATCCCTTTGTCACGACCTTTCTGGAAGCACGTTCCAAAGGTGGTATGAGCGGCAAGATAGAATCCGCTATCGCCGCCAAAGCTACCGGCATGCCGGATTCTAAGGGATCCTTCGGACACCACAGCTTTATTCATAATGCGGTTAGTTACAGTATCAAGCACAAATCGCTGTCTTTCAGTATCGTCTACAGTCCGGACCAACAGGGGGATGCCAGGGGTGCAGACGGTGACTATGCTACGGCGCTCAAATATAAACATGGTAAAATGGAAAGCTTTATTGCCGCGACTAACGATGCCTCCAATAAAATGCACGCAACCAAGGTGGGCGGGCGGTATATGACTGGCAAACATGCCATTATGGGGCAGTATGAAAAGATTGATGCAGCGGGTACCAACGTAGGTGTGTTAT
>JAADGZ010000166.1:682-6990 GCA_013152045.1 Gammaproteobacteria bacterium | reverse complement strand
CGGCAGCGGGCGTGCTCGGCAAATGAATGCCGGTGCCGAGCAGGCCCGGGGGGATGTGTTGTTGTTTCTGCATGCCGATACCCGCCTGCCCGAGAATGCCGATATGCTGATTCGTGAGGCGCTGGAAGCCGGGCGAGTTTGGGGCCGTTTTGATGTGCGTTTATCCGGCCAGGCGTGGTTGCTACGCGTAATTGAAACGCTGATGAATTGGCGTTCCTGTCTTACCGGAATTGCGACCGGGGATCAGGCCATGTTTGTCTTACATGATGCCTTTGTGCATCTCGGTGGTTTTGCCGATATTCCGCTGATGGAGGATATCGAATTGAGCCACCGGCTGAAAAAAATTTCCGCGCCCTGTTGTCTGCACTCGCGAGTGATTACCTCCAGCAGGCGTTGGGAAACGCGGGGCATTTTGCGTACAGTGCTGCTCATGTGGGGGTTGCGTCTGGCCTGGTTTTTTGGTGTTTCAGCGACTCGCTTGCAGCGAATTTATTATCGTTGAATCTACTATTGTTTATCATGTCTTATCGTTATCCTGATGCCCGTATTTTGATTTTTAGCAAAGCGCCATTACCCGGCCAGGCTAAGACCCGATTGATCCCGCAACTGGGCGCACGGGGCGCAGCCGAACTTTCTGCCGATCTAACTCGCCATATTGTAAAGGAGGCGGCAGTCAGTCAGCTTTGTCCCTTGCAGCTTTGGTGTGAGCCAGACTGTCATCATGCGCTGTTTCATGAATTGCATGAGGCCTACGGGGTAGAGCTGAAACAACAGCAAGGACGCGATCTTGGTGAACGTATGGCTTATGCCCTTGCTGATGGTTTGTCAGCCAACCAGCCGGTCCTACTGATTGGCAGCGATTGTCCTGCGATCACGGCAGATTATCTTGAACAGGCTTTGCAATTATTGGCAAGTACTAGCCGTTGTGTGCTGGGACCGGCAGAGGACGGTGGCTATGTGCTGGTCGGTCAGTCAGTTTTAGATACTGATATGTTTGAAAATGTGAATTGGGGGACGTCCGAGGTAATGCAACAAACACGACAGCAACTAAGCTCGGCGGGCCGAGACTGGTTGGAACTGGCGACCTTGTGGGATGTGGATCGTCCCGAGGATATTGCGCGCGCCCGTGATTTGATGGACAAACAGCCGGATGTCGATAAACTATGCGGTGTGTCAAGCCGAAAAAATCGACGCCGAATGCCTGCCGGCAACGGGGATTGATTTGAGTATGGCCTGACGTTATTAACGATGTACTATATCCGCCTTGTAAGCAAAGGACGTTTTACTATGAAAGCACTTGTTATTCTATTTTTATCGACCCTTTTACTCATGGCCTGCAGTGAAGAACAGCAGAACAAAATTTCCCGTCTGGGGGTGACCTGGCTGGAAGGTGATTACACGGTGACCTATGCCGCAGGTAGTCACGTCAAGAGCTGGACTGTGCTGGATGGCAAGGTTACCTCGGAGCCGAACAAGGGTTATTATTATTTCTGGGCAAAAAATAAAAATGGTAAGAAGATTTACGTGCAGACACCGATTAGCCGCACCTATATTGAAGAACTAAAATAAATTTGAAGCTTGCCGGGATGTTGGTTGTTCAAGGTTTCCTTAACCAGTCCATTGCCGCATTAATAATCTGCAGTTTTGCTTTGTCACCGCCGCGATCGGGATGATGCTGCATCACCAGCTGGCGCCAGGTTTGTTTTATTGTGGCATCATCAACCGGATCACTGAGGCCTAGTTCATCCAGTGCGGTTTTGCGCCCGTTACCGCTGCCCAGTTTGCGCCAGAAGGCGGTGAGTAATTCGTCAACATCCTGTTTGTCGGTTGCTTCAAGATTATTCAGCTCAAGATAATAGTCGCGGAGCGGGTCATGAGGACTGAGTTTTTGCTGACCAGCGTGATAGGGCAATAGGCGGATGCGTAAAGGTCCAACTTCAAGATGCCCCTGCTGTTGTTGCCAAAGCTGATCACGCAGCCGGTAGAGCGCATGGAAAATAATAAAATGGATCTGAAACAAAGCCAGAGGTTGACTCAGTTTGACATGGTGCAGAGCAGGTTCATCTCCTGCCTGTAACTGTTTTATCAGGGTATGTTCACTCATGCCCTCGGGATGCGTGCGCAGTTTCTGTTCCAGTTGTTGTTGCAGGCGCTGGATGGATGGGTAGGTCATAAACTCATCCATGCTTTGATACGTTTCAGGAATCTTTGTTGCGGCCAATTTTGTCGATAGGGATAACCACGGTACTTTTAGGTTCATCGACATAACGGGGGCGCATATTCATTTCCCGGTCTTCATCTTTTGCCAGTTCGGATTCGCGCGCGCTGATCAGAGCCAGACAGTCACGGATATTGACAATGGTATTCTCGCTGAGAGGATGTTTGAGTCCGGGTTTAGTATAGGTATCGCGTGCGACATCGGTTAGAACCTTGCGCATAACTTCAAGAATTTGAGCTTCTTTGGAACGGGTATCATTAGTCATGTTATTTGTCCGCTATTACTATTAATATCACTGTCTGATCTTAACAGATTTAGTCTGCAGAGGGAGAGGTCTGTATTCACGGGTAAAATGCTGGGCTATTCTTCCCTGATCGATGTACCAGGAACACAATAAAAAGATGCTTGCTGCTATACTTTAACGCTGTTTTTTATAGACTCGTACGTAATATGCCTGAAATTAAAAACCCCATCTATCGCTTGGTACTGCATCCACAGGATGTGGATTATGCCCCTGAGTCGAGCGAGATGATTCGAGAAATTTTGCACAAAACAGGTTTTATTGCTGACCCTTGCAGATTACCGGACAGCAAAATCGTCTCTGCCGAACAGGGTTTTTTAGCCGGGGAACAATTTTTACAGTTGCTTACTTTTATGGGTTGTTCACCGAACATCAATCTGGTGCCGCAACATGACACGGATCGGGATTATTGTCATATCGTATTGAGTCCGATCTATGCACAGGTGCATTTTCGCAGTCATGAAGGTGATGTCTTTGCTCGTTGTCCTGCGTGTGGCCGACGTGATGCGAACGGGCACATATTGGTTGAACGCTGGGAGAAGGATCGCTTGCTGACAAAATATGTTTGTCCTCATTGTCACAAAAGTATGTCGTTATATGATTTAGGCTGGCGGCAACAGGCCGGTTTTGCTCGATTCTTTATTGAAGTATTCAGCATTTTCCCCCAGGAAGGGATTCCCACTAGCCGTCTTATGTCGGAGTTGGAAAAGACCTGCGCTCAGCCCTGGACATATTTTTTCAGCAATCGTTGATTTGTTGATTGACAGACTGAAAATCTGGCGTAAACTTTCGCTCATGTCAAAGCTGATGAACAAAGCCATTTTTATTTCATGCCCGCGCCTGCACAAGGTGTGGCCGTGCAGACTGTGGCTTGAGAAAACGTGACGTAATTATTTAACATATAACGCGCATTATTCAAAAGCCACAACTCCTTACAGGATTGTGGCTTTTTTTATTTTTAACAGGAGAAAAGGCTATGCCGGTTTCTGCAGCCTATATAGGGATCATACTTATCTGGTCAACCACTCCCTTGGCGATCAAATGGAGTGCCGAAGATGTGGGTTTTCTGTTTGGTGTGTTTTCACGCATGCTCTTGGGTGCATCAATTTGTATCGCCTTGCTAACGATACTGGGGAGAAAACTGCCTCTGCATCGTCGCGCTCTGCATGCTTATCTAGCGGGAGGTTTGGGTGTGTTTGGCTCCATGCTCTGTGTTTACTGGGCCGCACAGTATATTCCTTCTGGATTGATCTCGGTGTTGTTTGGCCTGACACCCATTGTAACGGGATTGATCGCGGCTATATTTCTAGGCGAGAAAGCCTTTACCCCCAGTCGCCTGCTAGGTATTGCGCTTGGCATTACTGGACTGGTGGTGATTTTTGCACAAAGGCTTAATCTTGGTGATCATATGATTTGGGGCGTGGCTGGAATATTGCTTGCAGTCGTATTGCATTCTACCAGTGGGGTCTGGGTGAAAAACATTGGTGCCAAAATGTCTGCATTGGAAGTGACGACAGGTAGTCTGTTATTTTCTGCGCCACTATATTTTTTGATCTGGTTGATCTTTGATGGCCAGTTGCCAGCGCACATCAGTACTCGCGCAGTTGCAGCCATATTCTACCTGGGAGTTTTTGGTTCGGTGTTTGGCTTTCTAATGTATTTCTATGTATTAAAACACATGGAAGCTAGTCGCACTGCATTAGTCACCTTGGTCACACCAGTGCTGGCCTTGTTTATTGGTCATCAGTTTAACCATGAAGTTCTGAATGTGGATGTCTGGTTGGGTAGTGCTTGTATTCTTTCTGGCATGCTGCTCTACCAGTGGGGGCCGAAGCTGGATGCTTTTTGTTCTCAGCAACAACGGTGAGATTAAGGTTCAGTATCTTGACGTAGTCCAAAGTCGCTTATCGATCCCGCGCTGGTGTGAGTTAGGTCAATATTTTAAAGCTGTGATTTGTTAGTATCAATTGTATATTTGACTTGGGCGTGAGCCGTTTGTATCTTTCAAATCGAGTACGGGCTAATTTTCTCAAATAATAGAATGATGAGTAAAATAAAATTATTCAGTCTGTTCTTTTGCCTCTCATTGTTGCTGGCCTGTGCCACGCAGGAAAAAATAGAGAAGCCAAAGCGGGCGCCGTTCTGGCCATCGTTGCCAGATCGGCCGCGGTTTGAGTATGAGCTTACCTTGCGTAGTGACTTAAGTATTATTAAAAGAGGGGCATTTGATAAATTCAAGGCAGCGGTAACGGGGGAAACCGAACATCCTCGAATCGAACTTATAAAACCCCTGGATATTGCTGCATATAAGGGACGCATCATTGTTAGTGATAGTGTTATGCGTCTGGTTTATCTATTCGATGTGCCTCTGCGTCTGACGGCTGTCTTCGGTAGTAAGGGTAAAGGCAAACTACAAAAGCCATTGGGTGTGGCCATTGATGGCAATATAAATTTTTATGTTGCCGATGCCGGTAGTCGTAGTGTCGTGGTTTATGATTCTCGTGGTCACTATAAAACGCGCATAGGCAAACCTGGTGATCTCATAAAACCAACCGATGTGGCGGTAAATCGAGATGGAACTCGTATCTATGTTGTTGATGCCGGAGGGTTGGATAGTCGGCAGCATCATATCGTTGTTTACAATGCCAAGGGTGATAAACTATTTGTTATAGGCAAACGGGGAACATCAGCGGGTGATTTTAACTTACCCACCCATGCAGCTGTTGCGCCGGATGGTACCCTCTATGTGTTAGATACGGGCAACTTTCGGGTTCAGGCGTTTTCTGCAAATGGAAAATATTTGCGTAGCTGGGGCGGGTTGGGTACAGGCTATGGTCATTTTGCCAGGCCGCGCGGGATTGCGGTTGATAATCAAGGCAATGTTTATGTGACCGATGCAAGCTTTAGTAATGTGCAAATATTTAATTCAAAGGGGCAGTTGTTGATGGCCCTTGGTCAGGGTGGCTTCAAGGATCGCAGGGGCGTTTATTCGCTTATCGCAGGTGTTGCCGTTGATGAAACGGGACGCATTTATATTGTCGACCAGCATTTCCAGAAAGTCGAAGTTATTAAACATCTGACTAAAAAAGAAGGCACAGCGATCATGCAGGAATTTTCTGTTAAACCTTAGCGTTGCGTGTGGATCATTTATCTTTAGCCTGTTCAAACATTTTTCCGCAGTGCCCCCAAATTTATTTATTATGACAGGTCAGGCAAAGTGTTGACCGATCGTTGACCCGCAGGAATGAGGGAATCAGCGGACCACCATGTTTGCCACTGACTGAAGCACTGTTGATAGGGGTACCATGCGGATTGTGGCAGGAGGCACATTCTACTTCGTAACCCTGGCCAGAATTATAAAAACGTAGTTCGTTACTGTCGGCGCGGCCATTGCTATTCGTATCATAAAAGCTGAGATTCCCCGACGTTCCTGTGGTGGGATTAAAATCATAAAGGCTAGTGTCAGGTAATGAAACGCCAACGGGATGATCATCAGTTAGATCGGTGCCAATCAGAAATGCAGTAAAATCAGGTGCAAAAGGATTGGTCGATGTATGGCACAACAGGCAATCGCTAAGTCTGGCATGCATGACCGTCGAGTTATCCGGCCAGCTACTTAGAAACGCGTCATTTTGTGCTGTTTGCTGAGTGGGATCGTAGGATTTTAAGCCAGGCCGGTTAGGCATATTGATAATCGAGTCTATGGCTATCGTACCATCATGGCAGGATAAACAGACCAATGAGTTTACCCCTGGGGTGCTGGCAGTCTGGCCCGAGGTTAAGGGTTTA
>JAADGZ010000166.1:0-673 GCA_013152045.1 Gammaproteobacteria bacterium | reverse complement strand
CGGTATAGCTGGTACCAGGGTTGGTACGGTTCCAGAGGGGCGCGCCGATGGTGGAGTTTGCCCCATGTGGAGTGTGGCAGTAAACACAAACCTCGGCATAATCATTGCGTGCGCTATCCATATTAACCGAAGCGCCACCCAAATAACTCATAGTCATATTATGCCGGGTATTAACAATACTATCGGTATTGCTCGCCTTACTGTTCGGATCCCAGCCGTCAGCGAATACAACATTTGCTCCAATGACGGTCAATATGCCGCTAATGATTAAACCTTTGTACTGCTTAGATGAACGAATAGAATCCATTTCCTCTGGCCCCATGCAGACATAGCCTAAAAAATTATAGGTATTATTATTTTGATCATACTTATTGTATTAGGGCAGAGGTATGCACTGACTGTGCCATGCGCGTAAGTAATTGATTCTGTTGAGATGGAACTAAATAATGTTGCGAAATTGAGAAAAATTCTCGCTATCACTCTTATTTTTGGGAGATTTTCATAAGGAGCTTAAAAGAAAAGAACGCCGCTGCTGAATGGAGGATAAAAATGGGATTAAGAGAAGCTGAGTGCTAGTATTAAATTTGAGGGTAAATCCTGGCTTGATAAAAGCAGAATTAGTGTGAGGATAATAATATTTTGAAATGTTTTGACCTTAAAAAGGGATTTATTC
>JAADGZ010000205.1 GCA_013152045.1 Gammaproteobacteria bacterium | reverse complement strand
CAGTCAAGCACGGGCTTTGTTGTACCCTTGACGCCAAGGTGAATGTCATGCGCGCGATCACGGATGCGATCCGCTGCAGCACGCCAGGCTTTGGATGGAATACAGCCACGCCACAGGCATTCGCCACCGGGGAACGGCGCATCATTGATCATGGCCACCTTGAAACCGTGTTCGACCAGATCACGGGCACAGTCTTCACCGCCGGGGCCGCCGCCAATAACCACCACATCGTAGTCCCAATCACCAGCAGGTATTTTAAAATCAAAGCTGGTGGTTTTCGGGGCAACGGGCACAGAAGTAACGGCAGTTGCAGCACCATCCAGCCAATTCGGGTTCTGCACCAGATCGCGGAAAGTGTTCAGAAACTTAGCGGCATCAGCGCCATTGACGATACGGTGATCGGCAGTAATGGTCACCGGCATACCCTGCGGTCCCAGGGTCGAAATGGCAAAAATCGCCGACGTGCCCGGTGAGGGAATCGCATCAAACTGGGCCACACCCATCATGCCCATATTGGAAATGGTAAACGTGGGGTTGGAATATTCTTCTGGTTTCAAGCGGCGGGCGCGAGCGCGTTCCACCAGATCTTTCCAGTCGGCGGACAACTCCGCCAATGAACGGCTGGCGGCATCACGCAATACTGGCACCACCAGGCCCATACCGGCGGTTTCCACCGCCAAACCGACATCGATCTGATCACGTTCAACGATGCGATCTTCATGCTGGTAAACCGCATTGATAATAGGGTGTTTTTCGATCGCCAGAGCGGCAGCCTTGGCCAGGGTCACTGTAAGTGAGAAACCTTTGGCTTTGGATGCCGTTTTCAGGGCGGCGGGATCGACATTGACGGTAACCCGAAACAGCGGCATGGAAAGCGAATATTCCATATTGTGCGCTACAGCTTTTTCCATCGCCGTCATCGCACGACCTTCGCCCGGCACCTGGAAAATGCGTTTGGTCGAGGTCTTCTGGACATTACTGTTGAGTACGTCAGCCGCGATAATCGCGCCATTGGGTCCGCTGCCAGTAATACTGTTCAGATCGATACCGTGGGCACCCGCCAATTGTCGTGCATAAGGCGTGGCCGGTTTTTTCTGTGGCCGCGGTGCTGGAGTAGCGCCATGTGGCATCGCAGGAATGTGGGTCTTGGCTTTTGCCGCACCGGCGGGAACCGGTTTGACCTTTTCCTGACTGTTTGTTGCAGGTACAGCGCTGCTGGCTGATTTTGTCGTGTTCAGAACCTGCTCGGGTTCGGCCACCAGATAGGCGATTGCCTCGCCCACTGGCACCGTCGCATCTACCTCGGCCATCGGTCCTGACAAATAACCTTCACGGAAAACTTCCACGTCCATGATGGCCTTATCGGTTTCCACCTGGGCGACCACATCACCGCGTTCAACTTTGTCACCCATCTCTTTTTCCCAGCTCACCATGACGCCTTCGGTCATGGTATCCGAGAGTTTGGGCATTAAAATAGTATGTGCATCAGCGGGTGTTTCATCTATAACCACCGCATTTTCTGTGTCGACATCAACATTGGCATCACTATCCGCTGAAACCGTTTCAAGCGGATTATCGCCACCCTGCTGAACGTCCTCGGCACTGGCAACCAAATAGGCCATGGCTCCACCCACCGGGATAGTTGCATCCATTTCAGCAATAGGACCCGACAGATAGCCTTCACGGAAGACTTCCACATCCATGATCGCTTTGTCGGTTTCCACCGTAGCGACGATATCACCACGCTCGACTTTGTCGCCAATTTCCTTTTCCCAGCTGACTACCACACCTTCTTCCATCGTGTCGGAAAGCTTGGGCATTTTTATAACATAAGGTTCAGACATCTAAATTTTTCCTGGTCTCGTATAGCCAATAGTGCTTATAGATAGGTCTTATTAAAACGCAGAGAACGCAAAGGCGCAGAGACGCAGAGGTTTTATATTTTAAATCTCTGCGTCTCTGCGACTTTGCGGCCTCTGCGTTATTTCCAGAATTTTTATTAAATCTTACCCATAACTTTCAGCGCACCCTGATAGACATCATCAGCGCTGGGAATGGCCGCTTTTTCCAGGCGGGCATTGTAAGGCACGGGTACATCGGCAGCATGAATACGCACCGGCTGGGCATCGAGAGCGAAGAAGCAGTCTTCGTTGATCAGCGCCATGATTTCCGCACCGACGCCTACCGGCGCTTCATCTTCTTCGGCAATCAGCACGCGGTGGGTTTTTTCCACCGACTTGCGAATGGTTTCCCGATCCAGCGGCTTGAGTACACGTAAATCCAGCACTTCGGCATTAATGCCGTCGGCCTCCAGACGTTTGGCCGCTTCCAGACACAGATGAACACTGAAGTTATAGCCAATCAAGGTGATATCGCTACCTTCACGAACAATTTCTGCACCTTCCAGCGGTCGGAAAAACTCTTCGTCCGGCACTTCTTCCTTGAGGTTATACATCTGCTCGTGTTCGATGATGATTACCGGATCATTGCAACGCACGGCAGATTTGAGCATGCCATAAGCGTCAATCGGACCGCGCGGAGTAACCACTCGCAAACCTGATGTGCTCATGAACATGCGCGCCAGACGCGCCGAATGCTGGGCGGCAAGCTGGTGCGCCGTGCCACCGGGGGTGCGCATAACGATGGGGCACTGCGCCCGACCGCCGGACATGTAACGAATTTTGGCAGCGGCGTTGACCAGAGTGTCCAGGGCCAGCAAGGCGAAGTTGATCGACATGATTTCGATAATCGGACGCACACCCACCATCGATGCGCCAATGCCGATGCCGGTATAGGAGTTTTCTGAAATCGGCGTATCGATTACCCGCTCTTCACCGTATTTATCGTACAGACCCAGAGTGGCCTTGTAGGTGCCGCCGGCCACCCCGATATCCTCACCCATCGCGATAACCATGCGGTTGTTCGCCATTTCTTCGTCATGGGCGCGACGAATCGCTTCCCAGTATGCAATCTCTGCCATTCTCTTTCCTCGATGATTTAGTACCCTGGAAATAATTTTCTGTGCATTTTACAGAAAATTATTTCGTGAAGGCACTTATCCGGCGATTTATCCGGGTTACTGTTGCAGCGGACCGATCCAGCGTGGATCAGGATTGTCGTCCAGAACAAATTTATTCAGATCTTCGACTTTCGGCTCTGGACTTTCTTCCGCAAACTTGATGATGTCATTTTCCATTTCATCATCGATTTCACGTTCCATGGTCTTGATATCGTCTTCCGTCAGCAAGCCCTGTTCGATTAGACGTTTGCTGAAAACCCGGATGGGATCACGTTTTTCCCATTCAATTTCTTCCTCACGGGTACGATAGCCCTTGGCATCAGACATAGAATGACCGCGGAAACGATAGGTCATAAATTCAATAAAATACGGACCCTTACCGCTGCGCACAAAATCAATCGCCTGTTCGGCAGCCTCCATAACAATTTCGATATCCATACCGTCATGCTGGCTGGCCTGCATGTCATAGGCGCAGACGCGCTTGTACTGATCTTTTACCGCCGTGGAACGATCGATATGCGTGCCAATGGCGTAACCATTGTTTTCACAGACAAACAACACCGGCAAATTCCAGACCTTGGCCATATTCATGGTTTCATGGAAGGTACCCTGATTATTGGCGCCGTCACCGAGGAAACAGATGGCGATCTGTTTTGTACCCTTGTGCTTGCAACCCATGGCCAGACCGGCGGCTAGCGGGAACGGCTGCCCCACCAGGGCATAGCCGCCCATGAAGTTCACGGACGGGTCAAAAATATGCATGGAACCACCGCGTCCGCGAGACGAACCGGTTTCTTTGCCATATAGTTCGGCCATCACTTCACGCGCAGGCGCACCGGCCTTGAGTGCATGAACATGGTCACGGTAGCCGGTAATCACATAATCATTATCGGTGCCCTTGCCGAGCATGGCTTTTTCGAGCACTCCTGTTGCAACCGCTTCCTGTCCGGAATAAAGATGTAAAAAACCACCAATTTTGCGTTCCATGTAGGCTTCAAATGTCCGATCTTCGAAGCGGCGGAAAAAAATCATTTCCTTTAACAGACGTTTTTTATCTGCGTCGTTCATAAGGCTCCTTCGCTGATAAGCTGTGTAATTCTTAAATACAGTTCTGGCCTCCTGAAACCCGGCCTCTAGAAAGCAGATTTATGGAGGTCACTAAAGGCTCCGGCTTCAGATGATAAAGCCAACTGCCAGCATACAAAGCCGCATATGATCGGACTTTTGTCTCCCAAGGTCAAGAATTCCCCCGCTTCAATCTGTGAAATTATTACTGATTTGTGCGAAGCAGATAGTAAAATAATTCGATAAAACCCGGATTCGACAACACTTTTCTGCCCGCGAATGGTTAACAATTAATCAGTATACGAAGCATAGCATTGGACTAGCCGATCATAAGGGAATGACCTCGATACCATTGGAACAGGCCCTCATTGGCTGGAAAATGGGTATCACGCCAATTGAGGCACACACCCGGCCGGAATCAGCACGCAGTATATTGAGGAGGTTGTAACTTTGTAACCGGACATTATCTGGGTTGAACTGAGCAGCTTTATGCGTTGAATTCCAGGCCAAAATGCCAAAGACGGTTGTAAACTTTCAGAATAGCCAGCCCTACTGGGCTGTCAGGGGTTGTTCTCTAAGTGAGGAAAAGAGGCCGTGTATGAAAAAGATAATACATACACGGCCCTTTTTTATGCCGTTATCCTTGATATTTCTTTTGTCGGCCTAAACCGAACAGACCAAGCAGGCCTGAACCAAATAGCCATACAGCGGCCGGTACAGGTACTGCGGATACTGCTTCCAGGGCATTGATATTTTCACTCGCAAGACCGAGATCACAGGCAACACAATGTGCGGTATCCCATACATGACCACCATGATTCAGGAACGTAGCAGGATTAACACCATCCCATGACCAGATCTCGCCGCCATCAAAGACTCCGGCAACAGGAGCAATGCTGAATAACAGATTATTCCCATTAACCATGAGTGCATCGAGATCGATACTGCTGGCTAAATTAGGTTGTCCTATGGCAGTCGCAATATCGACCGTTGTGATCATGGCTCCCCCCAGATCGTTATAGACTGACACACCGCCGGGATCACCCAAGAGCGAATATCGGTTGGTAGCGCCATCCCATACCTGCAGACCATCAACATCTTTAGGCGGATGCATGCTGTTAATGACGGGCGGAGTGGCCCATACGCCAGGTGTGTGAGTGACACTTTCAGAATATATGCTGCCATCATTCTCTACTGAAAAGAGTAATGCTGAGGTATTAGCCTTAACAGAATTAAATAATGTGTCCTGATTATTAGCGATACCGTCGATCTCATGATCAGAAGCAAACAACGGACTAAAATCCGGACCATCCTGGACCCCGCCAATACCATCCCAGTCAATGACCTGCATAGGATCGGCTACCCCGATGCTATTTTCATCAAAACGGTGTGAGTATTGTTTGCCTGGAACCAGAGAGCGATCTGGAATTGCTGGGCCAGGTGCAGGTAGTGTTGCAAAAGACCCTATTGAAGCATAGGGTTGAGCGGTTGCCGCATGGGCAAGGGACGACATTAACGACATCCCCGTTGCGATTATAAAAAAGGGCAGTATTTTGCTCCCTGAACGATTTGATGCTTGAAACATCATAGTAAATCCCTCCTAGATTAAGCTACATTTTTAGTTAGCGTTTTTAGTTAGTACACCTTCTTTGTCAAGCAATAGTTCTCTGCCAAAAAAACCGTTTTCCTCAATTGCTGTGGTAACCCCAGCTATCTTTAAAAAAATATAGGAAAATCTAGTACAGTCCAGTGGTTTACAATCCAGTCTCGCGACAGGTATGGTTTTTTTCACTGTAACTACCCAGCAGAACTGCTTTAACATTCGAGCCTGGATCGACATGTTCTCGCTCCAAACTCAGCAGTTTCCTTTTGACAGACTGGCACCTTAAGAAAGAAATGTGACCTTAAAATTAAATTAAATGTGAATTTTTTGTGGCGTAGCAGGGGAATATTTCAGAGTAAGGTCAGATAATGACCTAAAAGTGACACATAACGACAGATTGCTTGTCAGCGGCACTGAATCCGGTATGGAGACTCCAGCTATCCTGTAAATTCCGTTCACCCGGAGCAAGTCGAAGGGTATAGTATATATTTAAGGGTTGTAATTCCCCATCCATACTTCCTGAACAAGATTGAAAGCTGTCGAATGAGGCCCGTTATTGAACCAGGATGAAGCGAGAGATCGGTTAATAAATTTCTGAATAGCTCAATATTTTTTTCTCCGT
>JAADGZ010000020.1 GCA_013152045.1 Gammaproteobacteria bacterium | reverse complement strand
ACGAGGTTTTGCTCTAGTATTAATGGCTGCTTTGTTAAGCCGTTGTTTTTGATCTATTTTATTTTTAATTTCGTGGGGATACCTCAGTCTCTGGTACCTATTCTATTCTTTATCGATCATCGCCTTAAGATCAGCAAAAGGATTAAAGGTTGCGGCATTCGTTTGTTTCGCAGCCGAAGTACCCGAGCTCTGGCCCGCCACCTGTTGCCGCTGGTGTTCATTATCGTGGCAATACAAACACAGCAATTCCCAGTTACTGCCATCGGCTGGGTTATTATCATGGTTATGGTCACGATGATGCACTGTCAACTCGCGCAACTCCTTCCCGGCAAATTCCCTCGCACAGCGCCCACAAATATGAGGATACATCTTAAGCGCCCGTTCACGATAACCCAGATCACGCTTATCCTTGGCCTTGTGAGCCTCGGCGACTATCTTGTCTAATTTATCATTATCCATCTACCCATTCTCTTTACTATAAAAAGGTCTAATACGTTTTATTTTGATATTTCATGATTTCTCATCGCATCGTTCTCGATAAGCACTCGCTCCAACACCAGTCGCCACTGGTCATCATCCTCTTTATCCAGTGACATCTCTACGATCTGTTCATTCAAGGTACCATCCGCTCCCACCACCATTTCAAAAACAGTGAAGACAATCTGAGTATCCTTTGAACTGACCAGATTAAAACCCTTGTAAGCAATGCTTTTTATCATCGCATTTTCAAACTGATGCCGGCACTGCTTATACCATATATCGTAATCAATATTATCAAACCCCGGAACACCCTCAACGCGAACACGTTTTGATATCATTCCCATATGACCCTTAAGGTCTTTTTGACCGGCAGTTTCTGCTGCATGGGTTAACCACTGCTCAGCAATCTTTTGAGCATGTTCTTCTTTCATAAAAACTCCAGTATTTTATACGGTGATAATGTTAGTCAAACGTGTGCCTAACAGAAATACTTATTACAGATATCTATCATGCTAACAACAAAACAAACGGAGTCATAATTAGACAATCAATCAGGACAGTAGTAAATACGAATTATTCCGATTTATCACTGTCACCGTTCATTCTATATTAGAAATAATTGCTCTCTGGTACCTATTAATCCCTATTAATCCCTATTAATCATTAATCTAATAACAATTGCTCTCTGGTACCTATTTCCCCCTATTTCCCCCTATTTTCACTTTTATTTTTTATTGTAAAAAAATTATACTCCGTTTCTCAAGATATAAAATCGGGGACAGACTGAACTTCCCCTAGTTTAAACAACCACTTCTTGAACAGAAAATTCGTTTAGCTCTTTTAGATAGTCTTCCAATAATACCAGCCCAACACAGGGTTTGGCACCAGTGTCGGTTAATGTCTCGGAAACTAATTTTTTGGCAAGTATGATAGCCGGGATGGTGGGGATTTGAGGTCCATCGCCTTCTTTGGCGATCACAAACCATTGCAACTGTTTCGGTTTGCCTTGTTTGTCTTTGCCGCGAATGTCCACATGCATGCCACCATCAGGCGAACCGAACACATCAAACCAGTTACTCATCTTAAGCAACAAGGCCGATCTCTTCGGCAGGTTCAGCGGCAGGCCAATACGCACCAACCACGACATAAACCAGATCCCCAAATGCATCAAACCAAGTTCCATTCCCGCCGAGAACCGTATCGATTTAATGCCATAACGTTCAGGTAACAAATCAAGATCGGGCACTTCACAATTAGCCATCCAACGCTTACCTAAAACTGGATACCTCTGCCGATAGATCCCCTGCCAGCCATAGGCCTTGTCATTACCTGCAAACGGCTTTAGTGGTTTACCTACATAGGTCATAATCGATTTGGTCGTGGCAAGGCCACGGTTAGCCTTTTGCCCGGGACTGATGCCATAGACCAATGAATCAATCTCTGAGAATTCATGCTTATACTTTTCCAACACGGCAGATGATAAACCCGGCACCGTACTCGCGCCGCTAACCACCAATACCCCCGCCTCGCTCGCCAGTGCATCAAGCGATGTGATCCCGGTAACAAACTCCCGGCCATCAGCGAGATCGATATAATTCACCCCGTGTTGAATACAGGTTTTTGCCACCGAATAATCACATAATTGAAAAGGCCCGCAGGTGTTAATCACCACCTTGGGCGCAATCCTGGCTAACTGCTCAGCGAACACTTCATTCACATCAAAAATGGCGATTTCAATACTCGCCTGTGCAACGGCTTGTCTTATCTCATCTGCAAGCAGGCTTGCCTTAGCTTCACTGCGCCCGGCAATCACAACCGGCACACCTGCTTTTACCAACGCCGTCGCAATACGCTTACCGAAATTGCCATAGCCGCCGAGGATAAGCACCTTATTCATCACACACCTTAAATTCCCCACGGTACTCATACATCTTGCCAAACAGGGGATGGATTATATTCATCTTCATCCGAAATCGATCTTCATCAAGCGCCTCTTCCTCAGCATAACCACGGCCAAGCAACACCCCCAATGGAACAGGAATGATCTTACCCAGTACCTTCCAGACATAACCCATATGCTCAAGGATGACCTTGTCACCATTATAATAATATCGATGTTTCCAACCGATGCCGTATTTCATGAACTCAATAATAATCGAGCCCTCTAACTGCACCATCTTTGAGTAAAAAACATAGGGCTTTTTATTAGGAAAATGAAACACACGATCAAGACAATACCGCGCAGAATCTGGCTCACTCCTAAAATAAACTTCAACCGGAATACCCTGCCCCTGATAAGGCACTAACGCCCCAACGAGTCGTAACATGGGTGAAAACAACTTCACTAGCCAGCCAAACTCCACATCCATCTTACCCTCAACCATCACCACATCATGGCTAAAGGGTCGGTTGGCATAATGCTTGTGCATCACAGCCGGGAGTGTTTCCCATTGCGCAGCAAACACAGATTGAAAAATGGGTTGCTCAGTCTTCATTAACCTATCATACACAGAATGGCCGCTGTTATTCACGATTGACCTTACCCGCAGACAACCCCATGATGCCTCTATGGACTACCTGACACTGAAAGCCATCCACATCATCAGCTCAACCGTTCTATTCGGCACCGGCATGGGCAGCGCCTTCTTTCTGTTTATGGCGAATCGTCGCAAAGAGGTTGCCGGCATTGCCTTCGCCACCCGGCATGTCGTGATCGCCGACTGGATATTTACAACGCCGTCCGTCGTTATTCAACTGGTAACAGGACTGGCATTAATACACGCAGGTGGAATCGACATAACGACCCACTGGATAAAATGGGGTCTTATTTTGTACTTCGTGGTCGGTGCGTGTTGGCTACCAGTGGTATGGATACAAATAAAAATGCGCAACCTAGCAAAACAGGCCATGGAAAATAACAGTGAACTATCTGAACAATATTGGCTATATGATAAATGGTGGATAACACTTGGCTCGCTGGCATTTCCCATCGTGCTGGTTATCTTTTACCTAATGGTATTTAAACCGCAATAAAAGGGTGTATCAATTCAAACCCAATATGTACCTCGGCCATAATAACAATTGCTCTCTGGTACCTATTAATCCGTACCTATTAATCCAGTTATAATCTCCCCATGCCAACTCTCCCCATCAATGATGTGCTACCAGACATCAAGGACAAATTATCCACTCACAGCCGTCTTGTGCTCCAAGCCCCACCGGGGGCCGGTAAAACCACTGCCGTGCCCATCGCCTTACTCGACCAGACATGGTTAGGTGATATGCAGATCATTATGCTCGAACCTCGCCGGCTTGCTGCACGCAATGCGGCGGCGCGCATGGCTTTTTTACTTAATGAAAAGGTTGGTGAAACTGTCGGTTACCAGATTCGTCAGGACAACTGCTTTAGCGATAAAACAAAAATCCTGGTGGTCACTGAAGGTATTTTAACGCGCAAGTTACAGGCGGATCCTGAACTTAAAAAAACCGCGCTGGTTATTTTTGATGAATTTCATGAACGCAGCCTGCACGCAGATTTATCACTGGCATTGTGCTTACAAAGCCAGCAGATTTTACGCGAGGATCTAAAAATTCTGGTCATGTCAGCGACACTGAATACGGATGCGGTGGCTACCCTGCTAGATAATGCACCTATCATTCAGAGCGAAGGTCGCAGCTTTCCTGTTGAGAATATATACCTCACTAACGTTAACCGTCAGAAAAACACGAACCCACAGCAGCAACTGATGAACAATCTGACTAACGCGGTTAAAAAGTTTATTCATGAGCACGAGGGCAACTGCCTGGTATTTCTACCCGGTGTCAAAGAAATTAACCAGCTGTCTAGACAGATAAAACAAATTCTAGAGAGTGAATCAATCAAGAACATGTTGATTGCTCCGTTACATGGTAGTTTAAACAAACAGCAACAAGATTTGGCCATTGCGACACCAAGCGATAAAGCCATGCGGAAAATTGTTCTATCCACTAACATCGCAGAAACCAGTATCACCATTGAAGGTATTAGCTGTGTGATCGATGCGGGGCTGGAACGTATGCTGGATTACAGCCCTGCCTCTGGCATGAACCGACTCAATACCCAGTCTATTTCACAAGACTCCGCCGTGCAGCGTAGTGGCCGCGCCGGACGATTATCCGCTGGTGTTTGTTACCGTTTATGGACGAAAGAGCAACAGTCAGGTTTACTCAAACATGCCTCGGCTGAAATTTTACACAGCGATCTGTCATCGTTAGTGCTGGAACTCGCCAACTGGGGCGTAACCCAGGTTGATGAAATGAAATGGATGGATCTGCCGCCAAGCAGTGCTATCGAACAAGCAAAAACACTGCTAAAACAACTCAGCGCCATCGATGAACATGGCAAAATTAATACCCACGGTCGCGACATGTTGAAACTAGGCACGCATCCACGCCTAGCGCACATGATGTTATCTGCCATTAAACTTGATCAGGCATATCACGCCTGCCTGATCGCCAGCCTACTCACCGAGAAAGACCTATTCCAAGCTAATGCTGATAAAAGTGCCGATATTCATGACAGGCTCAATGTGCTTGTTCATGGGGGATCAAACCAACACGGCATCGATAACCAGCAATGCAAACGCATAATTCAAACTGCTGATGATTTTTTAAAGCGTGTTAAACGTTGCAGCAATACAACACGAAATAAAGAGACACCAGACCCTCATCTTAGCGGCGTGCTTCTTGCCTACGCCTACCCTGATAGAATCGCCAAACGGCGTAACGGAAACCAGGCACGTTATTTACTCAGTAACGGGAAAGGCGCCGTTATTCCAGCTTATTTACAACATCATGACCATGAGTATCTTGTGGTCGCCAACCTTGATGCCAAACAGGGTGAAGCCTGTATTTATCTCGCTGCAGAGATTAGCGCCGAACAGTTGCAAGAATATTTTATTGATAACATTCAATACGAAGAACGTGTTGAATGGAACGAAAACTCACAACGCGCTGAAGCAAAACAGACCCGCCATATTGGTAAAATTATACTTCAGGAATCAATGCTGCATGATGTGAAAAATAAAAAAATTCAAGATGCGGTACAACAGTGCCTGATGCAAGCCATCAGAGACACGAAACTAGAATGCCTAAACTGGAATACCAAGGCCAACAGCCTAAAGCTACGTGTTGAATTTATTAACCAGCATTTTAATAATAACCCCGCGGTTAAAAAACAATTTGCTGATCAGCCACTTCCTGATTTCTCAGAACAAGCTCTGAGCAACACCCTAGATGAATGGTTACAACCTTACTTAAAGAATGAAAACAGCCTGAAACAATGCTTCAAGCTAGATTGTTATAGCCTGCTTTTAAATCAACTTAGCTGGGAACAACAGCAACTGATAAAACAATTAGCACCAGCAAGAATTAGCGTACCCAGTGGCTCATCAGTCAACATTGACTACAGCGACCCAGTGCAACCTATCCTTGCCGTTAGGCTCCAAGAAGTGTTTGGTTTATACGACACGCCCACCCTGCTAAACGGTCAGTGCAAATTGATGATGCATTTATTATCACCTGGACGTAGCCCAATGCAGGTAACACAAGATTTAAACAGCTTCTGGAAAACCACCTATCACGATGTAAAAAAAGAACTGCGAGGAAAATACAAACGACACTACTGGCCAGACGACCCATTCACCGCACAAGCAACCAGTAAAACCAAAAAACAAATGAATCGTGAATTACAAAACTCGAAAGATAAATAGGTATACTGTCCCTATGCATACATCACAAAAAAATAACCCCCTGCACGGTATAACCCTGCAACAAATCGTCGAAAAGCTAGTTGAACATTATGGTTGGGAGGAACTAGGCAAG
>JAADGZ010000187.1 GCA_013152045.1 Gammaproteobacteria bacterium | reverse complement strand
TGTCTATACCGGCATCCACTGGAGGCGAGGTTTGTAAATAAGCCCTCTGTAACGATGCAGGCCGTGTACAGAGCTCCCTTATCAGCGCAATCAATTGCTCATTGTCGGCAGGCTTAACCAGCATGGCATCAATCCCCGCCTGGAAATAATTCTCTCTGTCCGTATCCAGAAGACTGGCGGTGAGGCCAATAATAGGAATATGCTCATCGCCCACCTCCTGGTGCCTGATTCGTTGAGCCGCCTGAATGCCATTCATTACCGGCATATGTATGTCCATGAGAATAGCGTCGAAAGTCGTATTTTTGCAGCGATCAATGGTCTGTTGGCCATTCTCGACCAGAGACACGGTTGCGCCAGCCTGAGTGAGTATGTGTTCAATAAGTTTTGCATTTATTTCGTTGTCTTCCGCAACCAGTATTTTATAACCAGACAAACTGTCAATCGCGTTATTGCTTGTTGATGTCTCTGCTATTTGTTTTGGACTATGTGGAGATAACAGTGACTCTAGCGCAGAAAGAATCTCTTGCTTGCGCAGGGGCTTGGGTAGGCAGAGACATCCGTATTGCTGGCGTACGTGAAGAAGGGTAACTGGGTCGACACTGTTGATCAGCAGGATAATGTTGAAATCGACCTTGTGCTGCCGCTTGCTGAACAGAGTTTGCAGAATTTCCGTATCCTGGCTGCCAGGGCTGATGGCCAGGATGACAAGGTCAATCTTCGCGCCCGAGGCAATCTGCTCGAACAGGGCCTTTGCATGCTGGTGCTGATGAACTTCCAGGCCCGATGCTTGCAGCATATGCAGGAGGGAGAGACTGGCTGTCTCGTTGGGGTCGTAAATGCTGACAGAATAGCCTTTGAATGGCGTAATAGTTGTTGGGCTGTCCGGCTGCTCCGCCAGCTTCCGGCAGCGAATGGTAAACCAGAAGGTCGCACCGGCTCCCTCGCGACTGTCGACACCGATTTCACCGCCGAGCAATTCTGCCAGTGAGCGGGAAATGGCCAGCCCCAATCCGGCCCCCTTATACTGGCGTACCATCGAATCATCGAGTTGTTCAAAGCTATGAAAAAGCTTTCCCTGGTTCTCTGCCGAAATACCGATTCCCTGGTCGCTGACGGAAATTCTTATCAGAACACTTTCATCGGTTTCCTCTTCCAGCATAGTGCGAATGACAATAGAGCCTGCCGGAGAAAATTTGATGGCGTTGCCAATAAGATTTAGCATAATCTGGCGAATGCGATCTGCTGCAGTAAAAACGGTTTCAGGGACGTCCTGATAAAAAAGTGATATCAGTTCAAGGCCTTTGTCCTGTGCGGCTGGGGCGAGCAGTGAAAGTGCATCATCAATGGTGTCGCGCAGACTGCAGAAGGATTCCTGCATGGTCAGCTTTCCGGCTTCGATTTTTGAAATGTCGAGAATGTCATTCAGCAGGTGAAGGAGGTTGTCCGCGGATTTTTCGATGGTTTCGATGTAGTCCTGTTGTTCGTCACTGAGGTGGGTTTTTTTAATGAGCCTTGTGAAGCCGAGAATGCCATTCATTGGCGTACGCAATTCATGGCTCATGTTAGCGAGAAAGATAGATTTTGCCTCGCTGGCTGCCAGGGCTTGTTGGCGTGCCTGCTTTAGCTCGGCGTTTTGTTGTTCGACGGTCTGTAGGGACTCGTGTAATCCCGCGGTGGCCCTGTCAATCTGTTGTTGAAGGTTTTTCTGTGACTTGCGCAATGCCGTTGCCATGGACTGAAAGCCTTCTTCCAGCGTGCGCATTTCACCCTTTGATTCCTGTTTAATATGGACATCCAGATTGCCGCGCTGTATTTCTTCTGCCGCGCGATGAAGCCTCAACAGGGGGCGTGTCAGTCCGCGCCCAAGGCGGGTGGCCAGCAGTAGACTGAGGATGATGCCGAGAAGGGTGATCAGTACGGAATTAATGATGCTTTCATTTTTTTCCGCCTGTAGCGTATCGAGTGATAATTCGACCGCGACCCAGCCTAGCATTTCCTGTGTGGGATTAATGCTGTCTTCAGCCGCATAGAAGGCCTCATCCTCATCCAGTTTGGCAATGATCTGCTGCATGATGGGCTGGCTGAAAACTCGTATACGCTGCTTTTTTCCTTTTTCTGCGGCAGTGCGGTTATTGTGAAGATCCAGCAACGTAGAGCCCTGCTTGTCCGTGATGGTCACGGTAATGACATCGTCTTCTGACAGGGCCTGTTTTGCCAGTGCCTCGAGGATGTCGCGGTTTCCGGAAAATACGGCATATTCACTGGCGCTTGCGAGGTGACGGGCCAGTGCCTGGCCGTGACTGTTGAGTGCATAATCCAGGCTTTTCAGCTGGGAATGAATAAAATATGTCGACAGTACGAGAGCAATGCCCGTTATAGGGATCAGGGCTAATAGTAGTATGCGGCCTTTAATGCCCAGGTTGATCATTGGTCTTCACGCTCAAGTTGGCTGATTTGCCGCGCCAGCTGTTCCGCAGAGAGATCGGTATAGCCAAATGAGCGTGCAACCTGTTTATTGATCGCGACAGAAAAATACTTTGGTGGTATAGCAGCAGAAAATTTGTATGCTGGTTTTTCTTGCAGGGCAATGATTGCCTCAGCAGTTTGTTTGCCGATTTGTTCGGGGCTGGAGTAGGTTGCGGCAAGAGCCCCGGCCTTTACATAACTCTGTGAAAAACCAATCACAGGGATGCGCTTCCGGTACGTGCTCAAGAGGATGTAACGAACATTGCGGCGATTGAAAATTGCCGGGTCTGGTAGTGCCAGCAGGACATCGCTGCGATCCAGAAGTCTGGAAAGCTGGTGTATCAAGTTTTCGGTGGGCTCGATATTTTCAATTTCAATAGATAGTTTGAGTTGGCGGGCAATACGCTCAATCTCATCACGCATCGATTGACTGTCAGGCCCCAAAGGAATGCCTATGCGTTTGACATTGCCAAACAGTAGCTGGGTAAGATTCAGCTGCCGGCTGATGGGTTGATCCAGCAATATGGCACTGATGCTGCGTGGGCTGTCTGGCGGCATTTCGGCCGTCCTTTTTTTGAGGTTGGCATTGAAACTTGAGCGGGGCACCAGCGTGGCAAGGATAGGGGTGCTGCCTGCGTGCTGGATTACGCGGTCTGTGGCACGAATGCCAATGGGTATCAAAAGATCAGCTGTCTGATCAACCTCGGCACTGTGCTGCCTGAAATCATCCAGGCTGATGATTTTTAATAAAATGGTGTGTTGTGATTGCTTATCGATATGCGCAGCAATGGCGTCGATGACGCGTTGATAGGCGCCGTTGTCGCGGCTCGGAATGAGAGTGACGTGCAGCGCGTCCGCGTGGGCACCAAGCGAGACGAATGTGAGCAGGCACAGAACAACGCAGCATCTGAAGAAAGATGCCGCGCGTGATCCTGCTGCCGTGGAGGTCGACATCCCTGTTTATGGCCTCGATAAATGCCTGTGCCACCGAAGGTATCGGGAAGCCAGGAAGGCGTTAGTTAAATTGCACATCCAGTGAAATATACTGTCGCCTTTCAAAAATGTTGTCATTTCGCCAGTCGATGTAGTCATTGTCATGTAGCGCATTTTGCACAATGGCAGCAATTTCTCCGCGCATTTTCCGACCCCGGAATGCCAGCCCGAGACGTAGGTCCAGGCGCCTGATGGCGGGTATCGGCTTGCCGGAGCCGAGACCGTCGCTCTCGCTCACGTAATAATAAGCCAGACTGCCATTTACCCGTCCTAGAAATTTCTGCATGGCGAGAAAGGAAAAAATCTGTTCGGGAACGGTTTGGTTTCCCTGGTCGGGTAAAAGTTTCGGCAGTGTGCTCTTGATCTCCGTATATGAGTGGGAAAGGACGAAGCGAGTGTCCTTCAATGGCTGGTAATTGACGGTGGTTTCTGCGCCGTTGATCGTTGCATCGCCAAAGTTACCTGAAACCTGATAGCTGCCATCATAATAATCGGTTGGGTCGCTGACCTTGTTTTCATCCATGTAGATAAGGCCTCCCAGCTCTTCCTGGTAGACCTTGATATCCAGCGTGAAACCCTGCCTGGGCAGGGATGCCATGTAGCCCAGTTCGTAGGAAGTGATGGTTTCCGGTTCAAGATTTTCATTGCCCTTCCACATTGTGCTGACAAAGTCAGCGGGCTGGGAGGGTAGGTTCGGCAATGTGCTGCCGTAGACGGGTACGCGGAAGTTGGATTTCGATTCAGCCAGTGTCGGGGAGCGAGTGCCATGGCTGATGGTGAGGCGTATGCTGTGTACTGGGTTGAACAGGTAGTTGAGGCCGAGGCGGGGTGCAAGGTCGGTTCCAGATAAGTCTGTTTTTTCCCACATGGCACCGGCGTTGAGCAATAATTTTTGCGTCAGATGCCATTCCAGGTTACCGAAGATGCGATAGAGATTGTTGTAAAACATGGCTTCGGTGCCAAAATAGCCGGGTGCGGTAGCGGAGTCACGACGAATGCCTCCACCCCAAACGATGCGCGCGTCGCGGGGAAGCTGCTTGATGTGCTGTGCTTCCAGATCAAGCCGGTTGGCTTTGTACGAATCATTGGCGACCACTCGGCCTAATACGGGAATATTGACGTCATAGATCTGGGCGGTGTCTTCGCCGATGTAATAAAACTGCAGGCTGAAATTCTCGTCCGTGGACAGGTCATGTTGCCAGCGGATTTGTGCAAAGTAATTTTTGTTGTTCTTTTCATCTGCGGCATTCAGGATCTTTGAATCCACACCCATTTCACCATTGTTGAAGCCTAACTGGAACTCCATGGTGTTGGAGGTGCTGGGCTGGTAGTCACTGCGAAAATTGGCCATGCGCACCTGGTGGCTGTCATAACGATCGGGAAAACCGGTGTCGTGATTGTAGCCCAGGGTCAGTCGGTAGCTAAGCTCATCGAGGGTGTCGCCATAGCGCAGATAGCCGTCGTGGATATCGGTGTTGCCGACATTAACGCGCGCAAATACGCCGTTGGTTTCGCTCGAATGACGGGTGATGATGTTGATGGTGCTGAGAAAGGCATTGGCGCCATAGGTGGCGGCATTCGGGCCACGAATCACTTCGATGCGTTCGATGTCGTCGATGGCCAGGGGCAGGTCCGTCCATTTGGTGCCACCGAATACGACGGAATAGACAGAGCGCCCGTCCACCAGCACCTGCATGCGGCGCGCCTGTTCATTGCTCAGGCCATGATAGGTGACGATGGGGGTGTAGCCGTTATCGTGGCTGACCACGAAGCCGGGTACCAAGCGGAACAGATCGGCGATTTCACGGGCGCCGGAGGCCCTGATGAGGTCTCTGTCGATGATAGTGGTTGCTGCTGGTGCCTCACGCGCCGGCTGTGAAAGTCGCGTTGCTGTCAGTACGGCCGGCAGTTCACTGAGAAAGTCTTCTTCCGAGAGTAAGGGATCATCCTGTGGAGGAAGGGATTCACTGGCGGAGGTGCTGCAGGATGCGGCAACCAACAGGGCGGGAAGGAGTCTGCAAAAAAGCTTCTTGTAATGCATGTTGGTCCCAAATACGTCCAGAGAGTGGGCGCTTCCGCCTGCTGTTTGGACATCTCTCCCGGCAGCTGCTGTTGGTGATAATGCCATTAATCCTGACCATTTTAACAGGGGGTACGTAAATGTCTCTCCGCACCTGGCCCGGTTTATTCGCCGCTGCTTTGCAAAGTGCAGGCGATGGATTAAATTAGGCCCCTTCCGTCAGATTCCCGGGTGCCAGCTATGATATATCCAACCATTGAATCCTTTGTCGGCAATACGCCGCTGGTGCGTCTGCAGCGCCTGCCTGTGGCTAACGGCAATACGATTCTCGTCAAGCTGGAGGGCAACAACCCCGCCGGCTCGGTGAAGGATCGCCCGGCCCTGAGCATGATCCAGCACGCCGAGGCGCGTGGTGAGATCAAGCCCGGCGATACTCTCATCGAAGCCACCAGTGGTAACACCGGCATCGCCCTGGCCATGGCCGCGGCCATCAAGGGCTACCGCATGGTGTTGATCATGCCCGAGCACATGAGCGTGGAGCGCCGCGGCGCCATGAAGGCCTTCGGCGCCGAGATCATCCTGGTGAGCCGCGAGGCCAGCATGGAGGGCGCGCGCGACCTGGCCAAGCAGATGGAGGCCGAGGGCAAGGGTCGGGTGCTGGACCAGTTCTCCAACCCGGATAATCCGCTGTCCCACTACGAGGGTACCGCCCCGGAGATCTGGCGTGACACCCAGGGCGCCATTACCCACTTCGTCAGCGCCATGGGCACCACCGGCACCATCATGGGCTGTTCCCGCTACTTCAAGGAGCAGAATCCGGCTATCGAGATCGTCGGCGTGCAGCCCAGCGAGGGTGCGTCGATTCCCGGCATCC
>JAADGZ010000270.1 GCA_013152045.1 Gammaproteobacteria bacterium | reverse complement strand
GGATGCATCCCCAAAACCATGGCCTTCAGCCGCTCAAAACTGGGGAATTTTCAATCGGCATAAGTGGGGAGTATTCATCCGGTACTGACACACCTTTCACCATAAATGGTTTTTGGCAATGTCAAGCGCTTTCTGCCCCGGCCCAGCCCAGCGACAAATATGCTTATTCTCTGCCTTGGGGACACCGTCAGGTGCAGTATTCACAGCTGTATAAGCAACGATCAGGCTTAGGCCGTCCACTGCGCACGGACATGCCGTGACTACAGACACCTCAGCAGACAAAGCCACCTTGGTGAGACAATTCCAAGCGTCGAACACAGTAGATATTTCTATCTTCTCGAAGCACACCGGAATAATCATGGACCAAGTTAAAATAAGTGCTGGCTATTCAGTTTCAAGATACCTTGTATTTTTTTCTAGAATCGTGCACACCTTTTTGAACAATCCCAGTTTTTTGGAAGAAAATTACTTGGGTTCAGGCGACCATATCCAAGTTTGCTTTCTGTGCATAGCACCTCTCTTCTGCTTCAACTGGTGAGATATTTACGATCGGTTCCAGCAGGCGGCAATTATTGAACATATGCACATTCTGGCCGGAACCGGGCATGGCAAAACCCAGACCTTGCAGCATTTGATCGTAAGTGACCTGCAACGCCCGTCGGACGAAGTGCCATCGATGGTTATTCTGGATAGCCAGGGCGACATGCTAAATACCATCAAGCGCCTGTCTCTGTTTGACCCGATGATAATAGGGTCGGAGGCGGCGTCCGCCTCGTTGGCCCGGCGGCTTCTTATTGTTGACCCGTCCGACGTTCATTTTGCCCCGGCGCTAAATCTGTTTGATATTCAGTCCGACCGGCTGAAAAATTATAACCAGCGCGATCGCGAGCAGGTGCTGGCCGGGATTATCGAAATCTATGAATATATTTTTGGTGGCCTGCTTGGCGCGGAACTGACCCAAAAAAAGGCGATGGTATTTGGCTTTCTCGCTGAACTGATGTTGGCCATAACCTTGGGGCTTTTTTATGTAGTGGGTGCAACTGGCGATTTTTGTTTATTGCAGAACATACAATTGCGTGTGACAATTAACGGAGTGAAGGATTGTCGGCAATGGTGCCAGAAGCCAAGATTGCCAAGATTGCCAAGATTAAGAAGCTGATTGAGCGGCATCGAACACATGCCTGATTTGAGCTCGGAGTTTTCCCCAAGTGCTTCACATGTCTGTGTAATTTCCTGTTCTTATCTGTCCTGAGAACTGAAATTCATATCTTGTAGGGGCTTATCCTTAGAGAGGGAGAATATCTCGCTACATCTTTTTGGAATACCGCGAATTGAAATTAACGGCCAATCTCTTGACGGACTTCCTGTCAAGGCCTATCTGGCCATAGCCCTGCTTGCACTAAAATTCGACGGAGTGGTAAGCCGTCCTGTTCTTGCGGGCTGGCTATGGGAAAATCATGGCACCAAATTAGCCAACGCAAATTTACGCCAATTATTAGTGGGTGTTCGTAACTTTGATGCCAAACATGGCCTTTCTATCATGCAGATTGATAGAAGTTTTGTTCACCTAAATGTTAATATGCGTAGCGACTTGAAGCATTTTACCGAAATCAGCTCGCTCAAGGGTTCAAAAGAGTTAAAACAATATATTTCAGATTATCGCAATGAGTTTTTGCACAGACTGGAAGACGTCGCTGGCGAAGGTTTACGGCGTTGGATATTGGCGACACGACAAGAATACTCCATTCGACTTTTACATATAACTCGCGACAATGCATTACGAATAGGGGGTAAAGACGGAGCAAAAGCGCTGGAAACTCTGCATTCACTCCACCCATATGACGGGAGCTTGCTGCGAGCACTTATTCTTACCCATTCTCGAAATAACGACTATGCTGCGCTATATCAATGCTTTGATAGTTTTACAGCTCGGTTACAGCGAGATCTTGGGGTAGCTCCTTCAATTAAAACCCTCAATTTGGTAGCGCGCATTGCCCCGGAACTGATTCCTGATCTGGAGCGGGATTTTTTGTTTCTTTCTAAAAACCCCGCAAAGTTTGCTACCCCTGTTAGTGCAGACCAATTCGAAAATGCAAAAAGGGAACCGCCTAAATCTCCTCTTCCTCGTTTGATCATCTTGCCGCCCGCTAAGGAGGCGTTTAACTCAAGATCAGATGAGCGTGCGATGGTCAATTGTCTGGTGGAAGATTTGACATTGCGCCTTTGTCAGATGCGCAATTTCGTGATTCTTGCACCACATACTGCAAAGCAATTCGTTAAACTGCATCAAAGGCAACCTTCCTTTAATGTGGATTATATGGTTTCAACGCGTCTTCTTCCAGGAGGGAACACCAAGAAGCTGGCGTTATGCTTGACTTTTGTGCCTTCCGGCGAAGTTCTGATGGCTGATGAAATCTCAATTAAGAAAACATGTGCCTATGAAAGCTATTCTAATTTTATTCAATCTGCTGCTAGTCGGATTGGGTTGGAAATAGACCGCTCGGTACTTTCAACATTCCGGCACACTGGAGATGCTTCTGCTTATACCTACTATCTAATTGGGCAAAACCGGCTCCGCACCGAGAGCCTGCCCAATGTACGTGCTGCACGGAAAGTGTTTCGGCGGGCTTTGCAGGTGGTTCCTGATTTCTATCCGGCACGGCAAATGCTGGCCCGTACCTACAATCGGGAATGGTGGCTATTGGGCCGTCAGGAAAAGGACTTCCTTTTGGAAGCACAACGCATTGCGGTAACACTTATTAAGGATGATCCCATGACACCGGGGGGTTACTGGGAGCTCGGAACGTCTACCCTGTATTTAGGGGATATAGACAGCGCTCTAGAGAGCCTGAATACAGCAAAATCACTTGCACCTCATCACGCGGATATCATAGCTAGCGTGGCAGATGTTTTGTCTCACACAGGACTGCATGATGAAGCGCTTGGTCAAATTGACGTAGCCTTAAATCTAAATCCTCTTCCTCCCGATATATATTTTTGGATTGCATCTGGCATCAAATTTCTAATGGGTGATTATCAAGCTGCTATTGATACGTCAATGAAAACCACAGTGTTGTCACCCTCAAATTTGCGAATTATTTCTGCCTGTTATGCAATGCTAGGTAACCAAAAAATGGCCAGTAAGTTTAGAAAACTGCACTTGGCTGAGTATCCAAATTTTAGAGTCGCCGACTGGCCAAAACTACTTCCAGCAAAAAGCTCACGGGATATTGATCACTATATCCGTGCTCTGCGTTTAGCAGGATTCCACTAGTTAGTAGCACCTAGCATCTAACCCGGATGTACGGCCAAGCTAGTGCTTATACCCTCCTTCCTGTTCCTATCAAACAAGGAGGGCACGATGGCAAACATAGAAATAAGTACAATCTTACAAGACGGCACCGTCACTATCCGCGACACCGATACTGGTAAGGTTGAAAAAATCCACATAGCTATTCACAGATTCGCCCTAGACAACAAACCGCGTTTATATGCCATCAAAAATGAAATAGCGGCTCACGTATGGACGCGAATTCCCACGGCCAAAGCCGCCCAATGAACTTCCACTCCAATCTACTTCTGCCAGGTGAGGTCTATTCACCTGATAGAACGCGGCACCATTTGAATGACAACAGCCCATATCTTGATCGTGCTATTTCACCAGATGATACATTGGCACGGGTTAGCCGGTCATTCGATTGGTTGGGCATCACGCGGGTGGCGGATCAAACGGGGCTAGACCGCATCGGCATTCCCTGTTTTGCGGCCTTTCGTCCCAATGCCAAAACTCTGGCCAACAATCAGGGAAAAGGGCTAACCATAGAGGCCGCTCGAGCCTCGGCGGTGATGGAGGCCGCAGAGTTTGCTATTGCTGAACACCCCACTGTTTCAGTGCGAAAGGCAACCTCTGCTAACCTGAGCGCCCAAGGGCGTTGTTTGGTGGACATCCACTCTCAACTACCAATCGGTGAACTACTTCCAACCAACAAAGAACTTTTATGGGTAAGCGGTTATAACCTATTAACCCGACAGGAAGCATTCATACCGTTGGATGCGGTCAATCTGGATGTCAAAAATAACAGATTGGCTGGCATATGCAAAAGCACTAATGGTCTTGCTTCAGGAAATAACCAGGATGAAGCTATATTTCATGGTCTATGCGAGTTAATTGAACGAGACGCCGGTTCATTGTGGTCGTTAAAGAGTGAAGAGAAGCGGGCCGTCACCGCAATTGATCCAGCCACATGGCAAGACACAGAAGTAATTGCGCTTTTGAGAAAAATAGAGCAGGCCAAGCTGCGGGTTCGCCTGTTTGACCAAACCAGTGATGTCGGCATACCCTGCGTCATGGCGGTTATAGGAGAAAAGGAGCAAGAAAAGTATCGCCACTTTGATTTGGCCGCTGGGTATGGCGCGCATCCCAATGCTGCCCGTGCCGCTATCCGGGCAATAACCGAAGCGGCTCAAACACGCGTTACGTCTATTGCCGGTTCTCGCGATGACATTATTCCTGGTCAGTACGATGATGTCGCCGCCAAGGAGCATATCAACCTTTTACAAATCGCACCCGCTCCTAAACGGTCAATGACAAAAGGCTCTCCTCTGGGGATGCCGTTGGTTAATTTGCTAACTGCTGCCTTATCATCGGTACTTGCCATTTCTCACTCTGAAGATGTTTTTGTTTTCTCCCTAAGTGACAACCGTTTTGATTTCTCGGTGGTTAAAGTTGTTGCCCCGTTCCTTGAAGACCAGGGTGTCAACACCAATTGGCGTCCCAAGGAGCGCGCCCTGAAAGTATTATTCAACTCATGAAAGTTCTGTTTGCCGGCCCAAGCATATATGGCACACATATTGACCTTGAAGGGATTGAACTCAGGCCACCGGCAGCTCAAGGTGATTTGGCTCAAGCAGTTTTAGAAGGTGCAAGCGCTATTGGCCTCGTCGATGGTAACTTTGAAGCCATTGCATCCGTTTGGCATAAAGAAATTCTATTTGCGTTAAACGAAGGAGTTACTGTTGCGGGGGCCGCATCCATGGGCGCGCTACGCGCCGCCGAGTGCGCCCTGTTTGGCATGATACCTATTGGCAAAATAGCCAAAGAATATCTTAACGGAACCCGGGACGATGATGCAGATGTTGCCATGCAGCACGGCCCTGCAGCCCTTGGGTGCCCACCCGTTACCGACGCCATGGTGGATGTGGAAAAAACGCTTTCGTCCATGCAACAGGTTGGTTGTATCAATAGCGAACAAGCGAAACTGCTGTTAGCCAATGCCCGGCGGCTGTTTTTCAAAGAACGGAAAATCAACGCCATTGTTGCAGGCCTGAACGATGCGGACAATCTAATAGCCTTTTATAAGAAACACTTCATTAGTCAAAAACAGATTGATGCCCTTGAGATGGTAGATTTTTTATATGGTTTACCAGCTTCACGCCGAGGATGTATTCCATCGTTTCAACTCGAAGAACCCCAAACATGGACCGTTGCTTTAGCAAAAATCAAAGGCGGCCTGCGCTCTCATCCGTAGGCATGCCTGTGTAGATTCACGTATGATTCACGCTTGTTACTTTTCCTTTCCCTTGTACCGCACCGGTGCGGCAAATCTTCGGGAGAGGCAAATGACACAACAATATGTTTCAATCACCATTTCACCTGAACAACGCATGTTCGCTATCCAGGGCTTGCAGAGGCTAACAGCCAGAGAACGAGAAGTTTTGCAAGACATCGTCAATAGTAAAACCTGCAAAGAGATCGCAAGGTTACATGACATTGCTCCGCGTACCGCCGAAGTTCATAAAAGTAACATAATGCTAAAAATGGGCGTAAACCGCACTACAGAAATCTTCCAGATACTTTATGTGCTGGCAACCGAAGCTACAGCAATAATGCCGCCGACAGAACGGGACAAAAAAATCAAGGTGCTCCAAAAACGCCTGAGGCCATATCGTCACACGTCGGAGGAATCAAACCCACGATCACCTCTATAATAAACCCGCATTCCGCGTCTCATCTACAGCGTGTCTCGCAAAAGTGTACAGCGGTTTTGCGATAAAAGACACGCGCAAACAAAGAGATAAAGCGTTGGAGCAGCTCCTATTAGCCGCAACACGCTTTAGGATCAGGCGCGGAATGATTTTACAGGTTAAATAATATATTATTGTCAACACCGGTTTAATAGTAACCCAAAATATCCACCTATTTTCAGAACCACCCAAAACCACACATCGATAAAAATACCCCGGCGATCCATTTGGACGGCGCGGGGTGCGGAGTTTTGAAGGCGATCTTGGCGTTTTAGCGCCGCCTGCGGCTTCGCGGCTTCTGGGGTTGGCTTTGGGTTTTTCTTCCGGCTTGGAATTGTCTTCATCAGCCGGAACGCGCATCACCAAACGGTTATCCAGTGGAAAAGCGGAAAGAACAATATTGAAGAGGAGGAGCATGCCCTGTCCTCTCGCCCCCAAATCGTCCGGTCAGGCGTTTTTTAAGTCCTTATCTTAGGTTAAATCCAGCTCTTAAAATGCTCTGATTCACATTTTCATACAATCAAATATTTAGTCTTGGTATATACCAGATGAATGTGGTATATACCAACGAGTGTCACACGGACGTCATGGGTGCCGGTCTATCTCGAGGAATGGCCCAAAACGGCCGGGTGACATTAATTCGGGAGAAGAGAATATGAAAAATATTGTGAACAAAGCGCTCGGGGAGGGCGCCACTTTGGGGAGTTCTGTACTGCGATCGCTCAAAGCATTGAGTATAGCGGCGGCGCTCAGCGTTTCCCTTCTTGGGTCAGGTGCTGCCTTTGCGAGCCAGGACGCTCGCACAAATCTGCGGGTTGCGATGCCCTCGACCTGGGCGTCGCACGGCCCTACGGTGAATACCAATTTTGGTGCGCGGGTGGCCTATTCGATTTACGACACTCTGGTGTGGCGCGACTATCGGACCAATGCGGACGGTAGCGCCAATGCGGACGGTAGCGGCAACGCACTTGTTCCGGGTCTGGCAACAAGCTGGGAACAGGTGTCACCGACGGTATGGGACTTTGCCATCCGCCAGGGCGTCAAATTCCACGACGGCACCACGATGACCACGCAAGACGTGGCGTTTTCGATCAATAACACCTATGGCGACGGCCTTGAGCCGTTTGCAGCCTCGGGTACGATCGCCAGCGTGGTGGCGCTGGATGACAAGACGGTGCGCATCACCACCAAGAACCCGGATCCGGCCTTGCTGGCGCGGATGGCGACGGTGATGGGTCAGATTTACCCGCAGGCCTATTATGAGCGGGTCGGCAAGGATGGGTTCGGGCGCGAGCCGATTGGCACCGGACCCTACAAATGGGCGGGCCGTGTTACCGGCGAATCCGTCAGGCTGGAGGTGTTTGATGACTACTGGGGCGACAAACCACCGCTGGCCAGCATCACCTTCCTTGAAGTACCCGAAACGTCGGCGCGCATCGCGGGCCTGCTGACCGGTGAATATGATATCGTGACCTCGATTCCGCCTAACCTGACCCGGCCGATCGATAACGACCCCAACACGGAAACCCTTGCTGTGGCCGTTGAAAATGTGCAGATGATTACGTTCCGCATGTACAAAGAGGACCGCCCGCAGGCGGACGCGCGCATCCGCAAGGCGATGGCCCTGTCGCTCAATCGTGCCTTGCTGGCCGACAAGCTTTGGGCCGGGCTGA
>JAADGZ010000126.1 GCA_013152045.1 Gammaproteobacteria bacterium | reverse complement strand
TAATAGCCGTTAGGCCGACTTCAAAGCGTTGTTTTGTTTGTTTTAACTGTTCCGCGATAGCTTTTTTTTCAGCGCGGGCAAAATCCAGGTTGTCTGTTGCGCCAAGCATGTCAAAATAACGCTGCGCCACGCGCACAATCAGCTCCTGTGCGGCATTATTGAAGTTGGCCGAAGCCTGGGCGACCTGATAATTGGCCTCTCGATATTTGACAAAATAGTCATACCGATAGATAACCTGCTTCAGGTTGAGGGCATAATTTTTACTAACGTATTTATCGTCACGCGGGGTGCCGACAAAAGTATATTGTTGGCGCAGATCGTTATAATTGGCGGTGATATTCAGTGCTGGCAGAAACAGTGCCCGGCTCTGGTTCCTGATTTCCCTGGTTGCCAGAAATTCCTGCTTCGCCGCACGAAAAGTGGGATCATTCGCCAGTGCCAGTTTATAAATATCAACAAGATTTTCAGCATGCAAAGATGAGCCAGCCAGAAGACAGAGGCTTAATGAAATTAAAATTTTACGCATAGTGGCTACTCTTTAAATTTGTTCCTTCGTAATGCAATTAATATGCTCAGATTATACTGTACTTAAGTTTGCCAAAGTCACCTCAGGCCGAGCATGGCGGGGAGCACGATCACAGACTCAGCACGCTCCGCTGGCTTTTAGTTTATCAGCATTATGCGTCAGAAATATTAGAGCACAAAACGTTCCGCTTGTTGTACGTTTTTCAGAGGAGGTAGTTCTGTTTCAAACAGGACTTCGCGAGACCAATCACTGTTACCAATCCGGGTAACCAGCGTCGCCTCCATGACCGGAGCATCGCCAATAATGGCAAACAGACGTCCTCCGATGGTCATGGATTCAAGAAATGCGCGAGGCAGAATCGGAAGTGAACCAGTGATCGCGGTAACTTCGTACATGTTATGGGTATTCCAGCCCTGTGCCGCATCGCCCTGTTCCAGGACCACATTTTTTATGCCGTGCGCGGCCAGTTTTTCGCCTGCCTGCTGTAGCAGGTGAGGCGAGATTTCAACGCTGTAGACCTTTTTGGCCAGTTTGGCGAGCAGCGCGGTGACATAGCCGCTGCCGCTACCGACCTCCAGCACTTCCTCATCGGGTTTAACCGCCAGCGCCTGCAGCATGCGGGCTTCCACCTTGGGATTCATCATCACCTGTCCCTCATCCAGTGGAATATTCATATCGACAAAAGCCAGATTTCGCAATGCGGGGGGCACAAAGTCTTCGCGCGGCACCTGTCGCAAGAGCTCAAGCAGCTGATCGTCCAGTACTTCCCAGGTACGCAGTTGCTGTTTGATCATATTTTCTCTGACGTGTTCGATATTCATTTTTTTAGTCTCTTGATTTGGGTTGAACCCGGATTCCCTGTTGCGAGGCGGTTCATTCCAAAAATGCTGGAATCAGTATCTCGAAGGGTAAGGTTTTCATGCAGGCAGTGCAAGCGATGGACTCGGGTAGGTCATCACAACTTGCAAATTCTCGACCTATCATATAAGTTAATCCATCACGCTAGGGGTGCCCTATTCGACCGGCAGGTCGATGTAATGCCTGGGCTGAGAGATACCCTTTGAACCTGAACCGGCTGACACCGGCGTAGGAAATGCGTTCATTTCCCTGCCGTGGCCAAACATCCCTAACGAAATTACAGGACAGCGACCATGAATGCAATCCCCGATGAGTTTCTAAGCAAGACCGCCAAATTAAACCAGGCTTCCGTTCAGTCTTTGCCTAATTCAAAAAAGATCTATATCGAAGGCAGTCGCCCGGATATTCGCGTTCCCATGCGCGAAATCAGTCTTACTGACACTCCTGCCATCGAGGGAGGCGTGGTGGAAAGCAACCTGCCCGTGACGGTCTATGACACCTCCGGCCCTTATACCGATCCGGCGGTTGAAATTGATATTCGCAAGGGGCTGGCCAATGTGCGCCGCGCCTGGATTGATGAACGTGATGATACCGAGCGGCTAAGCGAGCAAAGTTCTGAATATGGACAACAGCGGCTGGCGGATAATTCGCTGGATCACTTGCGTTTTGAGCAACATCGGCGTCAACCGCGCAAGGCGAAGCCTGGTTGTAATGTTTCGCAAATGCATTATGCCCGTAAGGGTATGATCACACCAGAAATGGAGTATGTTGCGATTCGTGAAAACTTGCGTCTGGATGAATATCGTCATCTGCTGGCGCAACAGCATCCTGGTAATAACTGGGGGGTTAAGTTGCCTGAAGCCATTACCCCGGAATTTGTGCGGGATGAAATTGCCCGAGGGCGCGCCATTATTCCCGCTAATATTAACCACCCCGAACTGGAACCCATGATTATCGGGCGCAATTTTCTGGTGAAAATCAATGGCAACCTGGGGAACTCGGCGGTTACCTCCAGCATTGAAGATGAAGTGGATAAAATGACCTGGGGCATTCGCTGGGGTTCGGATACCATTATGGATCTGTCTACCGGCAAGAATATTCACGAAACTCGCGAGTGGATTATTCGCAACTCACCAGTGCCTATCGGCACGGTGCCCATTTACCAGGCACTGGAGAAGGTCAACGGCAAGGCCGAGGATCTGACCTGGGAATTGTTTCGCGATACTCTGATCGAACAGGCCGAACAAGGTGTGGATTACTTCACCATTCATGCCGGCGTGTTGCTGCGGCATGTACCGTTGACGGCAAAGCGGCTGACCGGCATTGTTTCCCGTGGTGGTTCCATTATGGCCAAGTGGTGTCTTGCCCATCATCAGGAAAATTTTCTTTACACCCATTTCGAAGATATTTGCGAGATCATGAAAGCCTACGATGTAGCCTTCTCTCTCGGTGATGGTTTGCGTCCCGGTTCTATCGCCGATGCCAATGATGCTGCGCAGTTTGGTGAGCTGGAAGCCTTGGGTGAATTGACCAAAATCGCCTGGAAACATGATGTGCAAACCATGATTGAAGGACCAGGACATGTGCCCATGCATATGATTAAGGAAAATATGGACAAGCAATTGGAATGCTGTGATGAAGCGCCGTTCTACACGCTGGGGCCGCTGACGACAGATATTGCACCAGGTTACGATCACATTACATCAGGTATTGGTGCGGCGATGATAGGCTGGTACGGTTGCGCCATGCTCTGCTATGTGACACCCAAAGAGCATTTGGGTTTGCCCAATCGTGATGATGTCAAAGAAGGAATTATTACTTACAAGATTGCCGCGCATGCCGCGGATCTGGCCAAGGGACATCCTGGCGCACAGATCCGTGACAATGCCATGTCCAAGGCGCGGTTTGAATTTCGCTGGCAGGATCAGTTTAATCTTGGCCTGGATCCGGATCGGGCGCAGGAATTCCATGATGAAACCATGCCGAAACAGGCACACAAGGTCGCGCATTTTTGTTCTATGTGCGGACCCAACTTTTGTTCGATGAAAATTACCCAGGATGTACGCGACTATGCGGCGGCGCAGGGGCTGGATGATACGGACGCCCTGCAAAAAGGTTTGCAGGAAAAGGCGCAGGAATTTGTTCAGGCGGGTTCTGAAATCTATCGAGATCTGTCGGATAAAACAATAGATTGATCACCGACATATTACTAAATAACTACTTGTTATTTAGCCGCAGCCTTAATTTTTAAGAAGGCAAAAACTATGCCGGTTTCTAGGCTTTGTAGCGGAATAAAATAATCACATTTACATAATTATTAGCTATACTCCATGCATCCGCCTTTACACGAGCGGTTAATTGGGTGGGGATATTAAAATGGGATTAAGTGCCAATTTATTATTCCTTCAGTAACTAGAGTTCGAAAGGACTTAAACTAAAAGCTGTAATATTTGTACTGAGGTTGTTTTTTATGAGTAATGGAACTGTAAAGTGGTTTAATAATTCCAAAGGTTTTGGTTTTATTGCACCGGAAGATGGTGGTGAAGATGTATTCGTACACTTTTCTGCAATTACTGCTGAAGGCTATAAATCTCTGAACGAGGGTCAGGTTGTAACGTTTGAAATCGAACGTGGACCCAAGGGATTACAAGCCACAAATGTTGTTCCTGTTTAAAATTTCCCGCAGGGGGGAAACTGCAGCTTTAGTTTGACTCAGAGATTGCAGTAAAACGCTCCGTTAAATATTATAAATATAATTGAGGAGCGTGCAGGCTACTTCATTTGTTTGAAATGGCTGCGTTTGCTGTTCAGGCGAGACCTTCTCTCCTGAACAGCCGCAGTATGAAGTTTCTATTGTCCTAATAATCTTTATAGGCATTTTCAGACTTGTCTGTCTGCGGTCTGTCTTAGACCGGTAATAACCTGGGCGGCCAGTTCTTCAGGTACAAATTTGGTCAATACGGCATTAGCGCCACACCTTTCCGCTCGCTCTGCATTGATAGCGCCATTGAGAGATGTGTGCAGCAGGATATAAAGGTTGGCTAGAGCAGGCGTTTTTCTGATTTGCTGGGTTAGACTGTAACCATCCATTTCCGGCATTTCAATATCGGATAGAACCAGGCTGATAGCATCGTCAGGATCTGCCTCATCGTCATTTAATTTCATCAGCACGTCCATCGCGTCTTTGCCGTCCCGCGCCATAACATAGGGGACCTGCAGAGAATCCAGTGTGCGTACGGTCTGAGCACGGGCCATGGCAGAATCATCCACTACCAGAATTCGCTGACGTCGGTTCTGGGCATCCAGCCCTTCTGTCGAGATGATGCGGGCATAATCTCCATCGCTGACCGAATCGAATGTGGCAATGATGCGCTCAAGATCCAGGATTTGTACCAAGGCATCCTTTTCCCGAGTAACCCCTGAGGTATAAGTTGACGTGCCCAGCGTGTTAGGTGGAGGTAGAATTTCTTTCCAGTCACGATAAACAATACGATCGACTCGATTTACTAGAAAGCCATGCAGACCGCGGTTAAATTCCGTAATGATGACCGAAGCCTGGGATGCTGCCTGGTTAGTTATAGGGGCCTGACCGATAGCCTTTGCCAGATCGATAACGGGCAGGGTAACGCCTCGCAGATTGGCGACTCCGCAGATGACCGGGTTGGCGTTGGGTAACTGAGTCAAGTTCGGAACGGGAATGATTTCCTTTACCTTAAGAACATTAATACCAAAGGGTAATCGCGTATTAAGGTAGAACTGGAGGATCTCAATCTGATCAGATTGTTTTTCAGATGTGAGAGACTGGTGTGGATTGGCCATAGTGCGGATACCCATAAAGATGCTTTAAGTAGTTATCGGATGCTTGATTGGAAACTTGATGACTGCATAAAATGTAGCGCTATTAGTATCTTAGAAATCAATTTCCCGCATATGTGTGGAAAATCGGTTTTGTGAAGCTGCTTATGTACCCCTGAGGTAATGAAAAAGAGTCCACTTCATCCGGATATTGTCGAGCCTTAACTAAACTGTGAATTGACAGCTTGCCCTAGCAGGCTATGATTTAACTTGACCCGCTAACTGGGTTACTGGTTGGTGGGATAAATGGGATTAGCTTCAGGTTAGCAGCAGGGTTTGAACAGGAGGAAAGTATGCAGCAAATAGTTGATATATCAGGAAAATCGCTCAAGGTTAGCCTGAGTCGCGCCGCTGAGCGTGCACTTGCTAGCCATAAAGGTACGCTGTATGCGGAAATGGAGCTGTATTTCAGTTGTCTGGTACGTTTAAAAGTCTACTTTCGAGATCATCCTGTTGGTGACTGTTTTCAGGTCACAGATAAGCTTGCGGTAAGTTTTAAGCCCGTTATGACCGCTTCCTGCGATATTGAAACGGCGGGGAGAAAACCGCCGGTTGTCGAATTTCCAGTCGCTCGGCCGGAAGTTTTTTCGCCCAAATGGCTGACGATTGATTATCGTCGTGGTGAGTGGTTTGGCGAATTCGGCTTTTTTCACAGGCAGGCAGCATCCTGAGTTTTACTATGAATTGTGTTTATAAACCTGCTTTTTTATCAAGCGCTACGTTTAATGCCGGATAGAACCGCTGTCAGAGCGCGATCGAGAATGGGGATGTCATCAATAACTTTTGCCCGGCCGCAGCGCAGATCGGCGGCCAGGCCGAACAGGGTCTTGTCTGCGATCACGTCAAACTTCCAGTTGAGAAAGGTGTACTCGCCAAGCAGATCGCTCTTCCAGGCCAGTTTGGCGCGTTGAGCATTACCATTATCATCAAAAAATTCAACCCACTTACCGGCATCCAGGTGGCGGGCAATGTCCAGATATTCATCTTCAGGATAATCATCGGCAGAGTCTGGTTCTTCCCAGCTACTGAGAACAATGTTTTCCATGACTTGCCGATCTTCGGTTTCATCATCGGTATCTTCAAGAACCTCATTCAGCATATCTTCCAGCTCAGAAAGGGAGGCTACCTGTTGTTCCATAGTGGCAATCGTTTGCTCGATCTCTGAGGCTTGATCGTCTTCTGCATGCTCGGTAACACTGGCGATAGTTGAACTAAGATGAGTATTTTCCAGTGCAGAGAGTCCCGCATCGATCTCTGATAGCTGTTGCAGGGGATCGTTGCCCGCTTCTACTTGTCCAGATTTTGATTCATCGAAGAGGAAGAAAGAGGCGGCGGGGTTTTGTTGCTGAATGCTGTCCATGGCGGTATCATTTTCTGCTTCATTTATAGGACTCGGATGTAGCATGCCGCGGATACTGGCAAGATGCCAGGCTTCGAGAGCATTGAAAAGTTTATCCGTCTTGTCTGCAGGATAATCAATCTTGGCCAGTCCCTGACGCAGGGTTTGAATCAGTTGCGTAATAATATTGCCCAGTTTCTTTTTATCGAGTGAGATTTTCTTGGGTTCGACTGACCAGGCTAGGACATCAATAAAACGTAGTTGATTTTTCCATAGGGCAGAGTTTTCACCCTGATTCAGCCAGGTATGCAGCATGACCTCACGCCATGGACCCTGGATGATTTTTTCAATTTGCTCGGGTAATTTCTTGTCAGCCAGCACTTCTTCCAGGGTTTCTTTTACCCATGCCTGCGCGAGTGCAACTTCTTCCTTGTGTTGGAAAACCGCGAGTGCAGATTCTTGTGCGGAATTTTCACGTTCATGCTGCTCATCCATGAAGGTGCTAAATTCCTGCAGCACGGTGGCAAAGATATTAATATCATTCTCGAATTCAGTGAGTACTTTTTCAACCGCCTGTTCGATTTGCATGATCAGTGGATTGTTTTCCGTTTGTGCACTCTCATCCAGACCGATACCCGCTCTGGCTAGAGTATTCAGCAGGAGGCGGGCGGGGTGTCCCTGAGTACTAAAAAATTCCTGGTCGATAATGGCGACTTTCAGCATCGGAATTTGCAGGCGTGCGATTTCAGCTTTGGCTGCAGCCGGTAGATTGTGGTCATCAAGAATAAATTCAAACAGCATCGATACGACATCGATGATGCCGTTGTCAACCGAGTTCAGGCTGGTGGGCTGGCCAGCCACTTCAGTGACCTGGTTAACCAGCATAGTCTTGATTTGTGAGCCGATTTCCCGAGGCGAGCCATCCTTCGGCAAAGCCATAGTAGCAGCGGACTGAATCTGGTTCAGCGCATGGAGAACCTGTTCGGTTGAGCCAGTAGCAAATCCCGGCAAAGGGGAATCGCCGTTAAAACCACTGGCACCAAGGTTGTTACCCACACCCGCTTGTACACCGCCGCTTAGCGGGTTGACGATACCCGTCTGTGCCAGCAACTGTTGCAGAGAAACCAGAACTTCAGTTCCCCCTGTGGCTGCATGGGTAGCAAACGCTTCCGATGCAAAATCATCGGTGGCGAGAGCATGACTATCCTCTGTTGCAGGATGGGCATCTAGACTGTTGGTGGATGGGCGTTGAGGCATGCGGGCTCTGATCTTTGGCATGATCCCCGCTTCTATGAAGGCGGTGTTGATGGTCTGATAAAGTTTGCCAATCGTTTCATTGATGTGCTGATCAAAAAGCTTGAAGATGATCAATTTGATCTTGATTTCAGTGTCCAGTGTTTCCGTGGCATCTCTGAAAGCCGTACACAGATTTTCGGGATCCAGTGGGTTGGTTTGTGCGCTGATCTCGATGCTAGGTGCGATTTGTTGCAAGCGCTGTTCAATGGCGTGAATATCTTGCGCGTAGTTAGCGCGGATTTTGCTGGTTAAGGTGCTGATGGCCAGGGATTCTTCCAGCTCCATGTCTTCCATGAGTGACAGGCTTTCACAGGAAGGTTCGTTGCTGTTCTGACTTGTTTCATGCTTGACGGGGTTGCTGGTCCAGAAATCAGAAAACAGTGCTTCAATATTTTTACGGTAATCAGACTCAATTTCTTTGCGCTTCAGACGTACGATACGCATGGAATCAAAGTAGACAGACTGATCGGTGTTGTTATCGGCTTTTTCCGCCATTTCGAACAGGCGGTCATCGGCGCTGTCAAACATCTGCTGCATTAGGGTCCGGGCATATTGAATACTCTGACCCTTAAAGTTTTCCAGCAATTTTTGCGCCTTGACCCGGTTATTAATACCGCCATGATCGGGGTGAGAATTGAGGGAAACCACTTTGGACTGTGCGTTCATGCCTGGCCTGCCGTAAAAATACCGAGAGTGAGCAGGGCAGACGCGAATGGAATGCATCGAAACGGCGGGGAGGCGGTTTCGGCAGCTCCGCAGTCATAGGTCGAAACCTTTAGATCGGTAGCTTTGCGTCCCCGGCTTTCGCCGGGTTTGCCCTGAAGTTTTGTTACGTACTAAGTATCGGTTAGGCAGTGATATTGTGTAGCTAAAAAACGTCAACTTCATCACAGTTAACATCTTAATCTCTTTGGGGGCAATTTCTGTGAGTTTATTCCTTATACTGGATTGCATTTAAAAACAGACCGACCAGTTGCGTGATCAAATCTGATAGCGGGGTATTCTGATAACGGCTGGAATGGAGAATGCATTTGGCGTACAGGGCTTCACGCACCATGCCTTGAAACATAAGTCCGGCGGTGCGTGGATTAATTTGACTGACTGCATTTTGGCTGCTTAGTTCCTGCATACTGTATTCTATGTAGTCGCTAAAGGATTTCCAATGGCTTTCAAAGAACTGCTGGGCAACCAGGGCACCTTCCAGTGTGCTGAGCATTTCCATTTTAAGATAATCCGGATCACGGGCTACGCTCTTGGCAAAAACCAGGGTCATGCGTAGCAAAACACTACCGAAATCATCGGGATTTTGGAGTGCAGCATCGACGTAGCTTTCACGTTGTGCGGCAAGGGTCTCAAGGACTTCTCCATAAAGGGCTTCCTTGGAGGGAAAATGTTGGTAGAGCACGGCAGGACTGACCCCGAGGCGGCTGGCGATTTCATCCACCGCCACCCCGTGGTAGCCCTTGTCGGCAAACAGTACCTTGGCCACCGCAAGAATAGATGCACGGCGTTCAGCCGCTTTCAAACGTTTAGCCATGCAGGCGTTTTCTCCGTTAGTGTTTTTTCAGCAGAAAAATAAATTCACCATCAATTTCTGAGGATGAAAGTAATTCACTGCCGGTCTGTTTGCAGAAAGCTTCGAAATCCTTAACCGAGCCGGGATCGGTGGCGCGAATTTGCAGGATCTCACCGGTTGTTAACTGTGACAGAGATTTTTTAGCCCTGAGAATAGGTAGGGGGCAGTTTAATCCCCGTGCGTCGAGTTCAGCCTGATGAGTGTTCATGGTTAGCTCCTTTTGTTAACTAAGTGAACGTTTATTAACTTAGGAGCTTGAAGCCTGTTTGTCAAGTCAGATTGCGCTTGGGGCATTGGCTGCGTTCGAAACCCCGACAGGCGTTCAGGATTAGGATAAAATACGGTCATGTTGAATTTTAATGAAATTAGTCTCTGGCGCGGCCCACGTGAATTGCTGCGCAATCTAACAGTAAGTATTCACTCAGGCGAAAAAGCAGGGATTACCGGCGGCAACGGCGTGGGCAAGTCCAGCCTGTTCAGCCTGATTCTGGGAGAGTTACAGGCCGATAGTGGAGAATTCAGCTTGCCGCCGCAGGCGGTGATTGCCCACGTTGCGCAGGAAACCCCCGCGCAAGAGACGGCCGCGATTGACTATGTTATGGATGGCGATGCACCACTACGTCGTATCGAGGCGCAGTTACAGCAGGCGCAGCAGCAGGGGGAGGGGACGCTGGAGGCGCAGTTGCATGGCGAGCTGGAAGCGATTGACGGTTATCGGGCACGTAGTCGGGCGGCCGTGCTTTTAAATGGCCTGGGTTTTTCTGAAGAAAAACAGAATTTGCCGGTGAGCCAGTTTTCTGGTGGTTGGCGTATGCGCTTAAATCTAGCGCAGGCGTTGATGTGCCGCTCCGACATTCTGTTGCTAGATGAACCCACCAACCACCTGGATCTGGATGCGGTACTCTGGTTGGAGGATTGGCTGACATCCTATGCGGGCACCTTGTTACTGATTTCCCATGATCGGGATTTTCTCGATAAGATCTGTAATCGCATTGCCAATATCGAACATCAGCAGTTGACCCTCTATCGAGGTAATTACAGCGACTTTGAACAGGCCCGGGCGCAGCATCTGGCCCAGCAGCAGGCACAATTTGATAAACAGCAGCGCGAACGAGCGCAGATGGAACGTTTTGTCGAACGTTTTCGTGCCAAGGCGAGTAAGGCGCGTCAGGCTCAGAGCCGGCTCAAGGCTCTAGAGCGGATGGCGGATATCAGCATCGCCCAGGTGGATTCACCGTTTTATTTTCGTTTTCCGGCCGAGGAAACCCATGCTCCGGTATTACTGGATCTGGATGAAGTGGCCACTGGCTACGGTGAGCCGGATCAACAGCCACCTCTGTTGACGGGGGTTCGCCTGCATATTGCGCCCGGTGAACGACTGGGGCTGTTGGGGCGCAATGGTGCTGGCAAGTCGACCCTGATCAAGTTATTGGCAGGCGAGCTTCCACTTTGGGCTGGTCGGCGACATGAGGCAAACTCACTGAAGATTGCCTATTTCGCCCAGCATCAGCTGGAACAGCTGGATCCACAGGCCTCTCCGCTGCTGCATTTTCAACGCCTGGACAAAAAAGCGCGTGAACAGGAGTTGCGTAATTTTCTCGGTGGTTTTGGTTTTCAGGGAGAGCGGGTAGATGAGCCGGTGGCGCCGTTCTCTGGTGGTGA
>JAADGZ010000062.1 GCA_013152045.1 Gammaproteobacteria bacterium | reverse complement strand
TGATGGACCAGGGTTTAACGAGCCTGAAAACGAAACCAGCAACACTGTTTAGTATAAATGGGAGCAGAATTCAAAAGCAGATGCTATAAATTTATAGTGTCAGACAATACATCAAAAATCATAAGGAAACAAAAATGGCAACTGATCCAGTATGCGGTATGGATATAGATGATGAGTCCGAATATCGATTTGAATATCAGACAACGATCGAGTGGAAGCAGAAGTCTTACCTGATCAGAAAGCCAACATTGTTAAGCAATTACAGGCCGCAGGCAGAACCGTTGCCATGGCTGGCGATGGGATTAACGATGCCCCTGCCCTGGCTCAGGCGCATGTGGGCATTGCCATGGGAAACGGCACCGATGTCGCCATGAGTTTCAGTTCTGTATCCGTAATAAGCAATGCTTTACGTTTGCGTAACACCCGGCTCTGAAATAAAACCGGTTTTACTCAATCCCCAGTTTCTTGATCCGGTAGCGTAGTGCTCGAAAAGATATGCCCAGCAGTTTTGCCGCCGCCGTTTTATTGTAGCGGGTCTGTTCCAGCGCCTTGATGATGGCTTCCCGTTCCTGATCGTTCAAGGCTGGATCCAGGCCCTGCTTCATGCCATCAGGCTTGTCGATAATAATCGTATCGGTAAAGTCCGAACTGGACTCGGGTAACTGCAGATCGTCGACCTGGATCATTTTGCCGTCACACAGGGTCATGGCCCGTTCCAGGATATTCTCCAGCTCACGCACGTTACCGGGGAAACGGTAGCCCTGCAAAGCCAGTAAGGCCGGCTTGCTAATCCGCAGATGCTGGCTCCCCCAGTTAGCAGAAATTTTGCGCAACAGATGCTCCACCAAGATCGGAATATCTTCCGTGCGCTGATGCAGGCAGGGCATGGGCAGTTCGATCACATTGATGCGATAGTACAGATCCTGGCGGAAATGACCGGCCTCCACCATCTGCGCCAGATCCTTGTGGGTGGCGCTAAGAATGCGCACATTGACCGAAATTTCCGCTTGCGAGCCCACTGGGCGCACGGCCATTTCCTGAATCGCACGCAATAGTTTAACCTGCATATTCAGCGGCAGATCCGCCACTTCATCGAGAAACAGGGTACCGCCATTGGCCGCCTGAAACAGCCCTTCCTTGTCGCTGGCGGCACCGGTAAAGCTGCCCTTCTTATGGCCGAAAAATTCACTTTCCATCAGCTCGGGTGGAATAGCGCCACAGTTGACCGGCACAAAAAGCTGTTCTGCACGCGGTCCCTGCTCATGTATCAGACGTGCTGCCAGTTCCTTGCCTGCGCCCGAGGGACCGCTGATATATACCGGCGCCTGCGAACGGGCCAGCTTGCTGATAGTTTGCCGGGTTTTATCCATAATCGCCGAGTTACCCAGCAACATGGACTGCCCCGTTGGCGGAGTGAATTTCGAGCGGTCGGTCAACTTTAACGCGCTTTTCACCAGGTTACGCAACACTTTCAAATCAACGGGCTTGGAAACAAAATCAAAGGCACCCGCCTTGAGCGCCTCAATCGCCGTTTCCATATTGCCATGGGCAGTGATCATGGCCACCGGCAACTGCGGCGTATGCTTCTGGATATGACGGACAAAATCAATGCCATCGCCATCGGGTAGGCGCATGTCGGACAGACAAAGATCAAACTGCTCGGCGGCCAACAATTTAACCGCATCCTTCAGATTCTGCGCACAGCGGCAACTCACACCCATGCGTGAAAGCGTAATCTCAAGTAGTTCGATGATGTCAGGCTCATCGTCAATAATTAAGGCCAGATAGTCTTTATTCACCCTGGGGTTCCAATCTATTTTTCGTTAACTCATTTGTCGGCGCGGATCCTGAAAACTGATGCGAAAACAGCTTCCTCCCGTGGCAACCGGCATGTATTTCACATTTGCCTGATTGCATTCTGCAAGTTCCCGTGAAATATAAAGCCCCAGTCCAGAACCCGTATTTGAGGTCGTGTAAAACGGCTCAAAAATATGTTCGGCCACATCCTCAGGAATTCCGGAACCGTGGTCAATCACATCCAGAAACGGTCGTTGCCGATCGTGCACCATGCCGCCGCGTAATTCCACCCTTGGCCGACCCTGAAAGTCCTGACTGTGACGCAGGCCATTCTCACACAGGTTGGTCAGAATCTGCTGCAAATGGGTAGCATCGAAGCGAATTTCAATATCATCAGGATTGACCTCGACTTTCACCTGATCCCGTTCGGCTGCATGCACAACCATAAAGTCATGGATAAATCGCTGCAGGAAATCATTCAAATTGAAGACTTCGGAACGAGAACGGTCCCGCCGCCGCCCCAGTTGCATGATATTTTCGATGATCGTGTTCATGCGCTGAGACTGATCATTGATGATTCGCGTCAGGCGCTGATCGTGCTTGTCCAGATTGGGCGATTCCGCCAGCAATTGACCAGCATGGCTGATGGCTCCCAGCGGATTGCGAATTTCATGCGCGATACTGGCGGTCAAACGACCCAGGGAGGCCAGCTGCAACTGCTGCGCCCGTTGCGCCACCGCCGATGCATCCTCGAGAAAAATGAGCACCCCGCTGTTTTTATCCTGACCAATACGGGCAAAGCGCGGCACAATATGGTGATATTCCGTACTCGGCGCAAAGCCCTGCACCTTTGCTTCTGGTTGCTGCTGCCAGTGATGAAAAATATCCGCCAGGGGTGACGAGATTTTTTTGAGTACCGGATCATGAGCAATGGACGGCATACCAAACATGTGCCAGGCAGACTCATTCATCAACCGTACCACTTCGTTATTATCAATCACCACGATGCCGGTCTGCATGCGCTGGATAATGTGCTCAGTCAGTTCCGCCATGTTGGCCAGATCCACCCCGCGCCGAACCGCCAAGGCCTCGCTCTCGCGGATCCGCCGGGCAAAGGCATGCGCAACAATGGCGGTAATAAACAAGGTCAGGCCTAGTATCCCCGCCTGGGTGTAACTGTTACCCAACATCATCTCGGCCACACGATCATTGGCTACTTCGGCCAAAATCAACAGCGAAGCAATCGAAGCCAGAAACAAAGCCTGACGCTGACCGCTGACCAGAATACTGCCGCCGGCGATGACAATAATCAGCAAGGTGCCAAGACCGCTGCTGATGCCGCCACTGGCATGCATCAGCACCACGGTAGCAAGAATGTCGACACTCACATGCAAATAGATTTGAGTATGAAAACCCGGCCATTGCCAGCGCAATAGAAAAACAAATACGCAGGCAAACAGTAGGTAAAGCAGAGAGGTGTAGAAAAACAGATTGGGATCATGGCTGGCCAGCGGATAAAACTGTAAGCCAAAAATAAAAATAAGGGTAAAGAAAGCGGATATTAGCAACCGGTACTTGTTCAAAAAACCCAGTGGCCGCCAGGTATATTCCAGACTGTCCCGGCCCTTACTACTCTTGAGCTGGTTAAGTGGATTACCCATATTCAGGCAGAAAAATCAGGAGGATTCCGCACGTTTTTGGTGTTCAGAAGAACAATAATATTTACCCTGCGCCTGTAAGGCTTCATTTTGAGGAACATGCAAGCCACAGTAGGCACAACTGACCATGGTTTCAATTTTTTCTGAACGGCCCGATTTTTTCTGATCCCATTTTTGATCGAGAGAAGCCAGCCAACGGCGGGTCGTGCTGTAAATCAGCCAGGCTATAATAAGGATAACGACAAGACGAACCAGACCCATTAGGATTTTCCAAAATTCAAAGACAGGAACAAAGATACAAGGGAAAAGGGGAAAGATACAAGAAGAAAGACACCGAGATCCACCGTTACTTGTATCTTTTACCTTGTATCTTGTATCTTGTGTCTTAATAATGCCGGTCATTCCGGCAAACTGCGCAAAACGGACAAGAAGATGAATCTGCACGAATACCAGGCCAAACAATTATTCCGCGATTACGGCATTGCCGTTCCCGATAGTCGGGTTGCCGCGACAACCGACGAAGCACTAGCCGCAGCGCAAGTGCTGGGCACATCACGCTGGGTAATCAAAGCACAGGTACATGCCGGCGGCCGCGGAAAAGGCGGCGGGGTCAAATTGCTGGACACAGAACAAGCCCTGCGTGACTACAGCGATTCCCTGCTGGGTTCGCATCTGATTACCCCGCAAACTGACAGCCACGGTCAACCGGTCAATCGTTTACTGATCGAGTCCCCTTGTGACATCGATCGTGAACTCTATCTGGGTATGCTAGTCGATCGTGCTCGTTCGCGCATCGTCTTCATGGCCTCTACCGAAGGTGGAATGGATATCGAAGAGGTTGCTCGCAAGCAACCGGAAAAAATCCTCAGCGTGTTCATACACCCCGCCGTTGGCCTGATGCCCTACCAGAGCCGCAAACTAGCCTTCAGCCTCGGCCTCGGCGCACAGGCCAAAGCCCTGCATCAAATTATGAGCGGGCTTTACCGCCTGTTTAGTGACAAGGATCTGAGTCTGCTGGAAATCAATCCACTGGTATTAAGTAAACAGGGCGAGCTACTGGCACTGGACGCAAAAATCAATATCGACGACACCGCTCTCTACCGCCATGCCGATCTGGCTGCCCTGCGCGATATCTCGCAGGAGGATGAAAAAGAAGCCCGCGCGGCGGAACACGGTCTCAACTACGTCAGTCTCGAAGGCAATATCGGCTGTATGGTCAACGGTGCCGGACTGGCGATGGCCACGATGGATCTAATCAAACTTCGCGGTGGTCAGCCCGCCAACTTCCTCGATGTAGGCGGCGGTACCACGGCGGAAAAAGTCGCCGAGGCCTTCAAGATTATTATTTCCGATCCCAGGGTAAAGGGCATTCTGGTCAATATCTTCGGCGGTATTGTGCGCTGCGATCTGATCGCCGAGGGTATCATTCAGGCGGTCAGGGAAGTACAGCTTGGCATTCCGGTAGTCGTGCGCCTGGAAGGCACCAATGCCGAGGCCGGGCGCACACTGCTGGCACAAAGCGGTCTGGCCATCACCGCCGCCGAAAGCCTCGACGATGCGGCACAGAAAATTATTGCCGCCGCCCGTGCCTTACCACAGGGGGAGGCGGAATAATGGCTATTCTGATTAATAAAGACACGCGGGTTATTTGCCAGGGCTTCACCGGCAAGCAGGGCAGCTTTCACTCCGAACAGGCTATTGCCTACGGCACCCAACTGGTCGGTGGCGTCACCCCCGGCAAGGGGGGGCAGACCCACCTTGAACGCCCGGTATTCAATACCGTGAGCGAGGCCGTGGCCGCCACCCATGCCGATGCCAGCATGATCTACGTCCCCGCCCCATTTGCCGCCGACGCCATCCTCGAAGCGGCGGATGCTGGTATCAAGGTTATCGCCTGTATCACCGAAGGCATTCCGGTGCAGGACATGCTCAAGGTCAAAGCCGCGTTGACAGGTACCGAGATTAATCTTATCGGCCCCAACTGCCCCGGCATTATCACCCCCGGCGAATGCAAAATCGGCATCATGCCCGGCGTTATTCATCAGCCCGGCAGCATCGGTATCATCTCCCGCTCCGGCACCCTCACCTATGAGGCGGTACATCAAACCACCCAGGCAGGACTCGGCCAAAGTACCTGCATCGGTATCGGCGGCGATCCCATTCACGGTCTGGAATTCATCGACTGTCTGGCTATGTTTGAAGCCGATCCGCAAACCCAGGGCATTATTATGGTCGGTGAAATCGGCGGCAGCGCCGAGGAAGAAGCCGCTGATTTCATTCGCAGTAAGGTCAGCAAACCAGTGGTGGCCTATATCGCCGGCGTTACCGCCCCGCCCGGCAAACGCATGGGCCACGCCGGAGCCATCATTGCTGGTGGTAAAGGCACCGCCGACAGCAAGTTCGCGGCACTCGAAGCCGCTGGCGTCAGCGTCACCCGATCGCCGGCAGAAATGGGTAGCAGCATGCTGGCACAGTTGAAAAAATAAACACCGCTACAGGTTGTAGCAGATAGCCATGGGTTTCACCGCAAACAGTGGAGAATGACGCCCCAACCTGGATAAACCACAAGATAAGTACCTTCACGAAATAATTTTCTGCAAAATGCGCAGAAAATTATTTCTAAGGTACTAAAAGATTGAAATAATGAACTCGACTAACAACTCAAGCCCTCTCTGCATCGCCGTCGCCCAACTTAATCTGCTAGTAGGCGATATCGATGGCAATGCCACCGCCATCATCGAGGCCGCCACCCATGCACGCGATGAGCTTGGGGCGCAAGCGGTGGTCTTCCCCGAACTGGCGCTGTGCGGCTATCCGCCAGAAGATCTGCTCCTGCGTCCCGGCATGTATGAACGCATCGATGCCGCTATGACACGTCTGCAAACTGAAATTATGGGCATTCACGCCATTGTTGGCTTTGCGCAAAAAACCCCAGCGGGCGTTTATAACGCAGCGGCCGTGATTCGTGATGGTAACGTTCTCGCCCTGGCGCGCAAGCACTATTTGCCTAACTACAGCGTGTTCGATGAAGAGCGTTATTTCATTGCCGCCGATGACAGCTGCGTATTTGAACTACAGGGCATACCGGTGGGCGTTTG
>JAADGZ010000180.1 GCA_013152045.1 Gammaproteobacteria bacterium | reverse complement strand
CTTCCAAACATACAGATCGACCTTTTCATTACCGATATAATCAAATCCTTTATCGGCATATTTTTCTATCAACACAGCCGCTTTTTTCCTGCCTTTAAGATTAACGCCATCCGTGCTAGCCAGAACCCCATCAAATAGTCCCAGTTGCGCAGCAACACCTTCGGCAATTATTTTGTCTGCTGCCGTGACCAGGACAATCTCTCGGCCCTTTTTTTTCTCTTTCTCGATATATTCAATAAGCTTTCTGTTATAAGGCAGGCAGCCGTAATCAATGTTCACCTTTTCGGCAAGTTTGTGCTTCAAACAGAATTTTCCCTTCAGCAGCCAGAAGGGAATAAAGAAAATATAAAGAAATTTCTGCCGTAGAAGCCGAATGAAGGACTCCTGCAACATATCAGAGTGAACGAGTGTGCCATCAAGGTCAACGCACAGTGGTAATAGCTTGGACAAATTTCTGACCTTCTATAAAATCTAGTTGCCGGAATTGGAAATAAGTCGTTCCTCTTTAAATGAAGTCGGTTTCATTTCCGGCACAAATGTCTTCACCAACTCATAGATGCCTTCCTCATCATAGGCAGCGCATTTGCTCGCCACCTCATCCAGATTCTTGCTCATAAACTTCCAGTCTACTTCCCGGTAATTAGCCAGCAAAACTTTTTCATGACGAGTTGCGGATAGGTTCTCAGACTCATGGAAAAGTTCTTCAAACAGTTTTTCCCCCGGGCGTAGCCCAGTATATATGATTTCCACATCCTTTCCGGGTTCTTTTCCAGACAGGCGAATCATTTGCTCGGCAAGATAAGTAATTTTCACCGGTTCACCCATATCCAACACGAAAATCTCACCCCCCGATCCCATTACCGCAGACTGCATGATTAACTGACATGCCTCGGGAATAGTCATAAAATAACGAATCATATCTGGGTGGGTCACGGTCAGTGGCCCGCCTTTTTTCAATTGCGCCTTGAACAAGGGGACCACGCTGCCAGCCGAACCCAGAACATTACCAAAGCGTACCGTGATAAAGGAAGTCGATGAGCGTAAATTAAAATTCTGGCAAAAAATTTCTGCCACACGTTTTGAGGCACCCATCACATTGGTCGGATTCACGGCTTTGTCCGTCGAAATCATGATAAAACAGTCCACACCGTATTGATCGGCTGATTCAGCCAGCACCTTGGTGCCCAGCACGTTATTCTTGACCGCCTCACGAACCTGATGCTGCAGCATGGGAACATGTTTATACGCAGCGGCATGAAAAACCACACTGGGATGGAAGCGAGACATGATGTGATCAACCGACACCTTGTCACTGACATCACCAAGGCAGGCGTAGACGAGGACATCGGGAAATTGCAGCAATAGTTCTCGCTCAATCTCGTACAGATTATATTCGCTGCGTTCAAAAATAATCAGGGCTTGCGGGTTCATTCTGGCAATCTGCCGACAGAGTTCCGAACCAATTGAACCGCCGCCGCCACTGACCAGGATGGTCTTGCCCTTGATACCTGTTTCAATACTATCCCAGTCCAACTTAATTTGATCCCGACCAAGTAGATCATCAATCGAAACTTCACGCAAAGTATTGACGGTTACCCGGCCCAGCGCCATATCACTGACGCGTGGCAGGGTGCGAAATTCTATATCGAGCTTCTCGCAGATATTGACGATTTCCCGCATCTTGGCTGACGATACAGAAGGCATGGCAATAATCACCAGTTTTATCTCGTGCTTCGCGACTACCTCCGGTATATTGTTGATCGTACCCAGCACCTGCAGTCCCTGCACTTCCCGGCCCTGTTTGCCCCGTGCATCATCAACAAAACCAACTGGCACATAAGCACTATTCTCTTCCTGCGGTTGATTCAGTTCCCGCGCCACAATTTCGCCACCACGGCCGGCGCCAACGATCAATACCGATAAGGCATCCTTGTCCAGAATTCGTTTATCCTTGGATATACGGTAGGAAATACGCGCCCCCCCCAGCAGGAGAAACAGCAGCATGCCGTATAGTGGAAAAATTGAGCGTGGAATGCCTTCCATACGATTGATGGCGAAAATCAGGGCCACGGAAATAGATACACCGATAACGACCGCCTTTACAATCCGCAGGAAATCCGGTATTGAGGCAAAACGCCAAACCCCCAGGTATAAACCCTGCCAACGATAGACCAGACCCTGAACAATAAACAGCAAAGGCAGCGTATAAAGCGCCTGCTGCAGAGCAGTTGCAGTTAGCGGCTCCAGGTTAAAACGCAAAAAATAGGCACCAAACCAGGCAAGCGGGATGGTTAATAAATCGTACAGGGAAACCAGTAGCCGTCTATTTGAATTTAGCATCGCTTTCCTGCCGCTCCAAGTATCGAAATAAAAAGTAATAGCTTAGTAAATAAAATAAAATTGATGCAATAAATACGCCTGACTGTACATAACCGCCAAAAAAATACTCAGAGCACAACGCTAGAACCGCGCAGGCCAGCATCATACCGTATTCCATAAGAACCGTACGTTTATGACTCCAACCGCTCAACACCAGGCGTTGATACAAATGGCTACGGTGCGCTTGCCAAATCTTTTCACCTTTTAAAATACGATGCAACAAGGTCAAGGAAGCATCCAGAATAAAGGGGGAGAATACCAGAATGCCGATCCATAGCGGAAAAATCTTCTTGCTCTCAGCCCAAATCATCATCACCGCCATCAAAAAACCAAGCACCGATGATCCACTATCGCCCATAAAGATTCTGGCTGGAGGAAAATTAAATAATAAAAAAGCCGCATTTGCAGAGGCAATGATACCCGCTAGCAAGGCAAAAACACTGGCACCGTTTAACACTCCCAACACAGCAAAAACGGAAAAACCAATAAAGGCCATGCCACCAGCAAACCCATCCATGCCATCCATAAAATTAAAAAGGTTAATGCTCCATATAATAAGTAAAAATGTAAAAAGATAAGCCAAGCTCGGATCTAACTCGAGTAAAAAAAAAGGCGTATCCAAAGTTGAAATATAGAAGCCATTGCGCATTAATACAACTGCCGCCAGCATGTGAACCAATAACCGATATCGGACACTAACGCCGCGTTTATCATCTATAAGGGAGACAACTGCAATCAACAACACGCCTGCAAATATTGACAGCAAATAGTCAGGATAATCCTGACTATAGGTTAACAATAATCCAGCAACCAGAATTCCTCCAAGAATACCCAGCCCGCCCGTACGACTGATCGGCTTACTGTGCAGTGAACGCTCATTCGGTTGATCAAGAATTATCAAGCTGCTGGACTGGCGGCTTAAAAAATAAACCAGAACAAAACTTATCAGCACAGACAACATCACAAATAGCATCAAGGCTCACTCAGGCTTAATAAAATAGTCATTGATCCAAATACCCGTCAACCGTGTCAGCAAGGCCCTGTGCAACGCTTTTAGGTGGCTGCCAGTTCAACAATATCCGTGCCTTGCTACTATCTGCCTGAAGTGATCCATACAGGCGCCGCTCCAATTTTCTAACACGGGGTGACAAACGGGCCAAAGTGCGACGAAATACGATTGGTACCCCAAATAAACGTGGCTGACGATGCATGCTATCAGCACAAAGTTTCACCAGTCTTTCAGTTGAGATATCATTTCCATCTGTTGCCAGAAATATCTGATTGGCAGCGGCAGGATGCTGGCTACAGAGAATAATCAGATCGATCAGATTATCCAGTGCTAGCAAGCTGCGCCGATTATTAACGCCTTTAAAGGGTAACGGCATACCTTTTTCTATTAGCTGTAATAATCTAAGAACATTTCCCTTAACTCCCGGCCCATAGACCAGTACCGGCCGGATAATGACCATTTCCATTGCTGACGCTTTACCAATCTCCATCAAGCCCTGCTCTGCTTCAAATTTTGAACGCGCATAGGGTTCAATCGGGTTTAGCGCATCTTTTTCTGTGAAGGCATTGTTCTCTGTCTGCTCGCCGTTTACCTTGATAGTGCTGATATAAACAAAGCGTCTTACCTTCTTTTTAACCGCAGCGCTGGCCAGTTTAAGCGTTGCCTCGACATTTGCTTTTCGAAACGCAGCGAGTGGATCGGTTTCCGTCTCCTGCATAACATGTACGCGCGCCGCCAGATGAACAACACAGTCAACTTGATCTAAGGCATCATCCCAAACTGGGTTATCGCTAAAATCCCCCATTGCATAATACTGGCAGGCCGGTTTTTTTTCTTTATCCGTAACACGGTTTCGTTGCGCACAACTAACATTATAGCCTTGTTGCAATAAAGTCGAGACCAACCTCTTTCCAACAAAACCGTTCGAACCAGTAACGAGAAACCTGCTGTTTATATTATTCTCTGACATTATTAAACTTGGAAATACTTAGATTAAGGGGTACGAAGTATTTCCGTCTCTCCCTCAAGCCGGGCCACCACTACCGCACCTACCGAGTCGCTGAATACATTCACAGCAGTGCGAAACATATCCAGTATTCTGTCCACCGCCAAAATCAGCCCAAGGGCTTCAAGCGGTAAACCAATCGTGCTCAAAATAATGGTAATGGCAACCAGACTGGCGGCGGGAATTCCCGCCACCCCGATCGAGGTCAACAAGGCAACCAGAACAATTATAAACTGGGTGGAAAAACTTAACTCCAGCCCATAAGCCTGTGCAATAAACATGGCGGCAACACATTCATAGAGCGCAGTACCATCCATATTCACCGTTGCGCCCAGCGGCAAGACAAAACTACTGGTACGGTTGGAGACGCCTGCATTTTTTTCCACACACTCCATAGTCAGGGGCAGGGTTGCCGACGAGGAGGCGGTTGAAAATGCAGTCAGTAATGCCGGTGCCATCGCCTGATAGTGCCGGATCGGATTCACCCGGGCAACGAACCTCAGCAAAACAGGTAACACAACCAGCATATGAAACAATAAGGCAAACACGACCGTAAGAAAAAACAAGCCCAGCGCCTGGGCCAGTTCAGCAACGCCCTGGCCGTTCAGACCGGCAATCACTTTTGCCACCAGCGCAAACACACCCAGTGGCGCAAATTTCATTACCCACTCGGTTATTTTCATCATAATATCCGCCACCCCCTGCCAAAATAATAGCTGGGTTTCTGCCTTCTGCGCAGGGATTTTAGTCATAAAATAACCGTAGAGAAGGCTGAAAAAAATCAGCCCCAGCATCTGTCCCTGCGCAGCGGCAGAAACGATATTGGCAGGAACAAGACGCAGAAAAACATCGGCAATACTGCTGGCATCATGGCCTGCCACTTTTTCAGTGGCACTTGCAACATCAATCTGACTCAGACCAAATACTTCTCGTCCCGGTTGCCCATCAACCAGCCCCGGCGTTAGAGTATTAACCATGATCAGACCGATCAGAATAGCAAAGAAGGTGGTGGTAAAATAAAAAGCCAGAGTCTTGCCGCCCAAGCGAGCCAGTCCCTGCGTCCCGCCAATACTGGAAATGCCCACAATAATCGATGACATGATCAGGGGCACAATAATCATTTTCAGCGCATTCATAAACAATGTGCCGATAAAATTAAAGACTGCGTAGAAACTAATGCCGAAAAGGCCAGACTCTTTACCGGCCTGTGAGCCAACGATGACCGCCAGAAGAAGTGCTATCAGAATTTGCCAGTGAAGTTTTAACCGGAACACGGGTTTACCCGCTCGCCCCAAGTTTGAAAATATTGCTAAGTAGCTGCAATGATCTGCTCCCTGTTAATCCGTTAGTTAATCCAGGTGACCCGGATTTTTTTAGTCCCAGCGCGAAGAATATAGGCACCTTTTTTAAGCTTCGCTAAAAAAATGCTATTTCAAGGTAATTAATTCTGCAAATTTACTCTGACTCAACCGAACCCAGAGTGGTAGTAACATCCGCTTTTTTGCGCAATTCAGCCATCCAGGCTGACTGCATGGCATTGCCATACAGTCCAATCAGCTTGCGTCTTTCATTCAATTTATTTTCATCTTTATAATTTTTTCCATCGATAACGCCAGATAGAATCAGTAGTGCACCATCACCATTAGCCAAGAGAATGTTTTTGTAGCTTTTCTTGCCTTTCTCTGGCCTGGGCATCAAGAACAATTCATAACGAATTTGTGGATTTAACTTCAGATCACTATTCTCATCTGCACGGGATACTGGCCCTACAGATTTCCACTCCGCATTCAATGCATGAGCAAGCTTTTCAGAATGACTGCCGGCGCGAAGTTTTTTCAGTGCCGCAAGGCTATCCAGCTTGATTCTTTCAGCTGCTTTTTGATTCTTTAACAAAATTTTGACCCGCTCACGCACGTCGTTTAGCGCCTGTTGTTTTGCGGGTTCATGTTTGGCTACGCGCAACACCAACACATGCGTATCGGATAACTCGATCAGCTGGCTGTTACGCCCCTCTGACAGGACTTCATCTGAAAAAGCAGCAGACACCAGCTTGGCTTTGGCAAACAGTCCAGTACCACCTTTGCGGGAGAATAGAGGACTTTTCTTAACTTCCAGGCCTAATTGCTCTGCCACTGGACCTAAAGAGTCTGGCATTTCATAACTCAAATTATTCAGCTTAT
>JAADGZ010000163.1 GCA_013152045.1 Gammaproteobacteria bacterium | reverse complement strand
CAATATTCCCCACTGCTGCCTCCCGTAGGAGTCTGGGCCGTGTCTCAGTCCCAGTGTGGCTGATCATCCTCTCAGACCAGCTACTGATCGTCGCCTTGGTAGGCTATTACCCCACCAACAAGCTAATCAGACATAGGCTCATCTAATAGCGTGAGGCCCGAAGGTCCCCCACTTTCTCCCGTAGGACGTATGCGGTATTAGCCTGAGTTTCCCCAGGTTGTCCCCCACTACTAGGCAGATTCCTATGCATTACTCACCCGTCCGCCACTCGTCAGCCAGAAGCAAGCTTCTGCTGTTACCGTTCGACTTGCATGTGTTAAGCATGCCGCCAGCGTTCAATCTGAGCCAGGATCAAACTCTTCAGTTTAATCATAGTGGTTGCTGAGGCGCAACCAAACCTTTTGCGATGAAAAGGTCCCCTTAATCGAAAAAACATATATAAATATATGGATTTGTGATTCAGGTTACTTACATCGACATCTCTTTGACAGAGCGTTCATCGACGCAAGCACCCACACAAATTATCTGATTAAATTTTTAAAGAGCGGGCTGGTTGGAATCGTTTGATTCCCCTCAGCAAAGACGAACTATTTTACTCGTTTCTCATGTTAAGTCAAGAATTAAATCATTTAATTTCAAACAACTTATTCCCTGACTTGAGTCCTACGAGTAGTCCGTCTCAAGAGCGGCGTATTGTACGGATTTGATTCAAAACGTCAATACCAAATTACATAAATTTCTTAATAATTTGTTTGCCTATCCTGGGTTGGACGTAATGTCCGTCTCAGGAGGGGCGCATTATACGCAGCAATCGCAGTGCGTCAACGCCCTAGACTAGAATAAATGAAAAATATTGATTTTAGGTTAAAAATCAATAGGTTAAAAACAAGCTGTCAGCTTGACTGATTTTTAGCGTGGATAAACTTGACTAAATCATCAAAGGGCATGGGCCGCGCATACATATACCCCTGACCTTCATTACAACCTAGCTCTTTCAGGTAATCATACTGTGCCTGCGTTTCCAGTCCTTCGGCAATGACCCGCAGGTTCAGCGCCTTAGCCAGAGCCAGAATGGCTTTAACGATACTGGCATCATCGCTATTCATGGTTATATCGCGAATGAAGGCGCGATCAATCTTCAGTACATCTATAGGAAAACGCTTGAGATAGGCCAGCGATGAGTAACCGGTGCCGAAATCGTCAATCGCAACCCCGACACCGATGCTTTTCAGGGTAATGAGATTCTCCGCTGCCAGCTCCGGGTTCTGCATGATGCCACTTTCGGTGATCTCCACCTCCAGCACATCGGCAGCGAGATTGCCGGTTGCCAGCAGCTTACGCAGGCTGTCCTGGGTATCATGGTGATACAGCTGTCGTGCTGAAAAATTGACGGCCACGCGCTTGAGGCTTATTCCAGCTTCGCGCATGCGGGCGATATCATCCACTGTTTGCTGCAAAACCCATTCGCCCAGAGGAATAATCAGACCGGAATCTTCGGCCACCGGGATAAATTTATCGGGTGGCGTCATACCACGCAGGGGGTGCTGCCAACGCACTAACACCTCGACCCCGGTGATACTGTCATCTTCAAGTGAGAACTGCGGTTGATAGTGCAACAACAATTCTGAATTTTTTATTGCTACCCGCAGTTCATTCTCAATCGTGAAGCGATCCACGGTCGCGGTCTGAATGTCGCCGGAACAAAATTGATAGTTCTTGCCACCCTGCGTCTTGGCATAATACATGGTGGCCTCGGCGTTCTTGAGCAAAGTATCCGAGTCTTGACCATTATCCGGATAAGTAGCAATACCGATACTGACATCAAGATAAATGCTCTTGCCCGATAGCTCAAAGGGGACTTCAAACAGCGCGAGCAATTCCTTGGCTTTGTCTTCAAGTGCTGATTTTTCTTTGATATCGGGCAGCAGTAGAACAAAATCATCGCCACCCAGCCGAGCAATCGTATCCCAGGCACTAAGAACTTTTTTCAACCGATCAGCCACCGCCCGCAGAAGATGATCGCCCACCAGGTGGCCAAGGGTATCATTGAGATTTTTGAAGCGGTCGAGATCCAGGAACAGCACCCCCATTTGCAGATCTTTCTTGCGCACATAGGCCAGCGCCTGCTCCATTCTATCGCGCAACAACCAGCGATTAGGCAGGCCGGTCAGGACATCGTGATAAGCCTGATGACGCAGGGTCTGTTCGGCGATACGCCGGGCATAGCGTTCATTGGCATCATGAAGTTCACGCTGGATGGCGGGTACCAGGCGAATTAGATTGTTTTTCATCAGGTAGTCATGCGCGCCCAGGCGCATGGCTTCTACCGCCACCTCCTCACCGATGGTGCCGGAGATAATAATAAAGGGAATATCGAGATTCTGTTCTTTCAGTATATTGAGTGCGGCAAGCCCGGAGAAACCGGGCATGGAATAATCTGACAACACCACATCCCAGGTTGAATTATCCAGCGCGTGTTTTAAATCCGGCTCGTTATCGACTCTTAGCGAGTCAAGGCTATAACCGCCTTTGCGTAGTGTTCGCAGCACCAGCTCGGCATCATCCGGGTTATCCTCGACTAATAGTATGCGCAGGGAGACATTTGAGTTTGGACTATCAAGCATTCGGCGCCTCATTCAGGTTCAGCCAGTAGCGTTCAACCAGAGCAATCATATCGCTGAATTTTTTGAAATCAACCGGCTTGCGAATATAGCTGTTGCAGCCGTATTCATAACTGCTGGAAATGTCCTGTTCCTCCCTGGAGGAACTCAGCATCACTACAGGCAGGAGGTGGGTTACGGCATTTTCGCGCAAGCGCCGGAGCACTTCGAGTCCATCCAGCCGGGGCAAGTTAATATCCAACAACACCAATGCGGGCAGATCGGCGCTGCTCTTGTTTTGATCGAGCAGATAATCCAGCGCCTCCACCCCATCTCGTGCGACGATTAGATCATCGGCAAGAGCGCTTTTTTTCAACGCACGTAGGGCAAGTGCTTCATCATCGGGATTGTCTTCAACCAGTAAAATTTGCTGGGTCACTATATCTCACCTTGAACTTGCCGTGCCTGGCTGCACATTTGTTGTTATGATCCTTCGGCTCTCTTGCCACGGTATACCAGCGTAGCAGCAGATTAAACAAATCGTAGTTCTTCCGAGTATTCCAGAAAACCCTACGCTAATCCACACTTACCCGGGCAAATCGACGTTTGCCGACCTGGTAGACATGCACCGTACCTGCGGCAATATGCAATTTGCTATCTTCAATGCGTTGACCATCAATTTTTACCGCGCCTTGCCTAATCATGCGCAGAGCATCAGATGTACTCTGGGTCAGGCCTGCCTGTTTCAATAGGTTAGCAATGGCTAGCCCGCCGCCTTCACCTGTCAGTGTTTTTTCCGGTATTTCATCCGGCATTGCCCCCTTTTGGAAGCGGGCAATAAAGTTCTCACGCGCAGCGACAGCATCAGCCTGGGAGTGAAAACGGGCTACGATTTCCTCTCCCAGCAGGAACTTGATATCCCGAGGATTACGACCATCGGCCATTTCTTTTTTGAGTCCTTCTATTTCCGTTATCGGCCGGAAACTTAATAACTCAAAATAACGCCACATTAGATCGTCAGAGATCGACATTATCTTGCCAAACATCTCGTCCGGCGCCTCACTAATGCCAATATAGTTGCCAAGCGATTTAGACATTTTCTGGACCCCGTCCAGGCCTTCCAATATAGGCAGGGTAATCACGGTCTGTTGCGACTGGCCATACTGCTTCTGCAATTCGCGTCCTACCAACAGGTTGAATTTCTGATCAGTACCACCCAGTTCAACATCGGCTTTCATGGCCACCGAATCATAGCCTTGAATTAAGGGGTAAAGAAATTCATGAATGGCAATCGGCTGACCACCTTTATAGCGTTTGGAAAAATCATCTCGCTCCAGCATGCGCGCCACGGTGTGCCGCGCCGCAAGCTGAATCAGGTCCGCCGAACTCATAGCGTTCATCCAGCTGGAGTTGAACATCACCAAGGTTTTTTCAGGATCAAGAATCTTGAATATCTGTTGCTCATAACTGCGCGCATTTTCAATCACCTGGTCCCGCGTTAATGGCGGCCGGGTGCTACTCTTGCCAGTGGGATCGCCAATCATGCCAGTAAAATCACCAATCAGAAACAGTACTTCGTGACCCAGTTCCTGAAACACTCGCAACTTATTAATCAACACGGTATGACCAAGATGCAAGTCTGGTGCGGTCGGGTCGAATCCTGCTTTCACCCGCAGACGCCGCCCGGACTCAAGCTTTTCAAGCAGCTCGGATTCAACCAGAATCTCTTCAGTGCCCCGTTTTATCTGCGCCAGAATATCCGCCAACTCCACCACCTTCATCTCTCCTGCTAAAAAAGGGACGTAGATTACCATACCGACGCCGGCCCATGCGCTCAAACTTTATGAACCCTCTATTTCATTTAAATCCCAGCTAAGTCCAGGCACAGTCGCGTCTCTATAGCCATAATCCTAATATGAATAATATTTGACCTCCACACCTATTCCAGCTATCTTTAGAAAATAGAACAAAATAATGAGAAAATTCCGTGGATTACAACTCTTTCTTAAACCGTGACTATAAGTCGTTACTGGATATGCCCAGCACGGCCAAACATCCTGGTTTCAGCCTGATCCACGCTCTTATTCTGATCGTCGCCCTCGGCGTCATCTCCAGCCTATTGATTTTTATATCAACGGATGCCTCGGCCAATAAAAACACCTCGTTACAGACGAGCACAGCCGCAACCGAAGGCGCACTGAAAGATACTTCGCAGATAACCCTGCCTCTATCGATACCGCGGGAGACAAACTTCGCCACCAACGAATCAGCAGCCGTTTTTACCCAAACCTACGATAAAGATAAAGCTTTCACTCGAATTAAACACGCCACCAAACAGAGCAAGGATGATTCTCCTTGGCTAAGAGTAAAGGTCAAATCCGGCGATGCCCTGGCCAGTATTTTCAAACGTCATCATCTGGCACCGCGAGAACTCCATGAGATCATGGCTTTAGGCAAGAATAGCGCCAACCTGAAGCACCTGCGCCCCGGCGATATTGTCAGGTTTCAAGTCGACAAAAACCAACACCTGCAAAAACTTGTGTATAACATCAGTCCCTTGAAAAGCCTGCACATCCAACGGCAAGGCAAAATCTTTACGGCTGCTATGCAGGTCAAAAACATTGAAAAGCGCAGCGCCTACGCTATTGGCAAGATCAAATCCTCCCTTTTCGAGGCAGGTAAGGAAGCCGGACTCAGCGACATGCTGATCATGAAAATGGTTAATATTTTCGGCTGGGATATCGATTTTGCACAGGACATCCGCAAGGGTGATCAATTTGCACTCATTTATGAAGAACAGTTTCTCAACGGTAGAAAAATAAAAGACGGCGCTATTCTTGCGGCTGAATTTACTAATCATGGGCACACCTACCGCGCCCTGCGCTTTACCGATGCCAATAACCATAGCGACTATTACACCCCCAAAGGTCGCTCTATGCGTAAAGCCTTTTTACGCACGCCGGTGGACTTCCGCCGTATCAGTTCGCGTTTCGGCAACCGCCATCATCCCGTTCTAAACAGGATGCGTATGCACAAAGGTGTGGATTACGCCGCCAAAACTGGCACGCCAATCAAGGCCTCCGGTGACGGCAAGATCATTTTCCGTGGTCGAAAGGGAGGCTATGGACGCACTATCATTATTCAACATGGCGGTCGCTACAGTACTCTGTATGCCCATATGTCCCGTTTTAAGAGAGGCTTGACGACCGGCAAGCACGTGAGGCAGGGACAAATCATTGGCTATGTAGGACAAAGCGGGCGCGCCACTGGACCACACCTGCATTATGAGTTCCGCGTCAATGGCGTTCACCGCAACCCGTTGACCATCCGCCTGCCCAATGCGGCTCCGATCAAAAAACAATACCGAGACAGCTTTAAGCGTACGGCCAGCGCCCTGCTTGCCCAACTAGACATGCACAAGCAAACCCGCCTGGCCATGTATCCTTAGGCAGATCCTATCCAGGGAATAATACTTTGCACTATTACATCGGCTTAATGTCAGGCACCAGCCTCGACGCAGTCGATGCTGCACTGGTATGTTTTAACGACCAACACTGCGAATTACAGCAGCAGCTTGCGCTCCCCATTGCCGAAGACATTCGTCAGCAAGCCTTGTCTCTCTTGTATCCGGGAAATAATGAACTCGCCCGCCTGTGTCGTCTGGATGTACAACTGGGTCACTTATTTGCCGAAGCCGTACAAACACTACTGCTGCAAGCTGATCTGGATCGTTCGACTATCAGCGCCATCGGCAGTCATGGCCAAACCCTGCGTCATTATCCTGATGATGAATTCCCCACCAGTCTACAGATTGGCGATCCCAATATTATCGCTGAGCAAACCGGCATTACCACGGTTGCTGATTTCCGCCGCCGCGACGCTGGCGGCCAGGGCGCACCCCTGGTGCCCGCTTTCCATCAAGCGATGCTGCAGGACAGCCACCACGACCGAGTGATTGTCAATATAGGCGGCATTGCCAACATCACCGTACTGGCAAAAGATCGGAATAAACCCGTCATCGGTTTTGATACCGGCCCCGGTAATGCTCTGCTGGACTCATGGACGCAACAACACCTGCGACAAACACATGATAAAGAAGGACAATGGGCCGCCGGCGGAACCTGCCAGCAAGCCTTACTTGATACCTTAGTAAATGATCCCTACTTCCGGCAACCACCACCCAAGAGCACCGGACGCGAAAGCTTTAATTTGCAGTGGCTGGAAAAGTCATTACAGAATTTTCCTAATTTAAAGCCGCAGGACATACAAACCACCCTGGTTGAACTGACCGCCAAGACCATTGCTCAAGCCATTTTGAAATACAGTCCGGATACCGAGCAGGTACTCATCTGTGGCGGGGGGGGGCACAATAACTTCCTGATGCAACGCCTGGCGGCAAATTTGCCCGAACAAACGATTCAGTCCACGGCTATCGCCGGCATCGATCCCGACTGGGTTGAAGCCATGGCTTTCGCCTGGCTGGCAAAACAAACGCTGGATGGCCAGGCAGGAAATCTCCCCAGTGTCACCGGCGCACAGCATTCGCTCATTCTTGGCGGCATTTATCCTGCAATTACAGGTTT
>JAADGZ010000184.1 GCA_013152045.1 Gammaproteobacteria bacterium | reverse complement strand
ATAATTCGGCCCCGGCAGTTAAGCATATATTCGCAGGCGCGGACAAACTGATCATCAATGCGTGATTTTAGGGCCTGGATGGCGGCGGTCTCGGTATCGACTACCGCACGGCCCATTTGGATAATTTGTTCGCGATTCATGTGCTTGCTGCTATTTGACCGGATAGCCCAGCGCGGCCAGTTTTTCGCGGATAGCGGTTTCGGAAAGCGGGCCGCCGCTGATGCTGACATGGCCGCTTTCAATTTCTACTTCGACGTTCGCTATGCCACCCAGAGGTTTCAGACCGTCCTGTATGGCCGAGGCGCAGCCGCCGCATTTTACGTTTTCAACGTCAAGTTCCAGGTGCTCACTCATGCTTATTTACCTTATTTTGTTTAAAGTGTTATTCAATTATAATTTAACTTCGCTTTAGCTGCCGGGGATGATGTTCTTGCTGGCGTCGAGGTAGAGTACACCCAGATAGACGAAATAACTGCATAATAGCAACAGCCCTTCCCAACGATTGATACGACCCTCGCCACGAAAACCATAGGCGAAAATAAATAGGGCGATGCTGAGACCGAACATCCAGGGAAAGTCGCGGGTCAGTACGGCGGGATCCAGTACATGTGGTGCGATCAAGCCTGGAAGCCCTAGCACGGCCAGCAGGTTGAACATATTGGACCCGATTATGTTGCCAATGGCAATGTCGTGTTCTTTTTTCAGCGCGCTCATGATCGAGGCGGCCAGCTCCGGCATGCTGGTGCCGATGGCAACCACGGTCAGGCCGATGATCAAATCACTGACCCCCAGCGCATGCGCGATATTTACCGCTCCCCAGACCAGGATACGGGAGCTGAAGAGCAATAGAATCATACCGACAATGAGCCAGAAGACCGCCTTGTTGGTGGTGATATGGGGAATTTCATGTTCGTATTCCAGCTCCAGTGGATCCTTCTTCTCTTTCATGCCCAGCGAGATCATCCACTTGAGCATGACCACCAGACCGACAAGCAGGATCAGGCCATCGATGCGGGTGAGTTGTCCATCAAGTACCAGCATCAGGGCAATGACCATGACCAGGAACATCACCGGGTATTCCCGTCGTAGCGTTTGCGAGTTGACCTTCAAGGGAGAGATCAAAGCAGTCATACCCAGCACCAGGGCGATATTGGCAATATTGGAGCCAAGGGCATTGCCAACGCCCATCTCAGGGTTGCCCTGCCAGGCGGCAATGGCCGAAACCAGAATTTCCGGTGCCGAGGTGCCGATGCCGACAATGGTCAGGCCGATAATCAAGGGTGAAATGCCAAGATTACGGGCCAGCGCCGCAGCACCGTGGACAAAGCGTTCTGCACCCCAGACTAAAAGCACAAAGCCGCCCAGCACGGCGGCAATAGAGAGAAATATATCGTTATTCATAAGGTGAATAGTAACTGTAAATTTGCTTAGCGAGTAGTGAGTTAAACAGTAGCTAGCGGTTGGTAGCCAGTAAAAATCTGGACCAGGGGTATGACTTTAGCTAGCCACTAGCCAGCATCACGGAGTGGTGGTCGTCTTTGGTGTATCCTTTTCGAGTTCCAGCTCCAGTTCCAGATCAGCATCGGCATCATCAGCGCTGTTGTCCTGTTGATCTTCTTCAACGGGAGGATTGCCGTCATAGATCAGATTGCGGCGATGTTGCAGATAAGCTTCACGGGTGAAAATATAAGGGTCGAGCGCGGCCTGGTCGAGGACTCGGGAGGCACCTAGCAGTTCGGCTCGTTGGTCGAGATAGGCCAGTCCTGCCAGTCCCCAGGCGACGTTGCTATCAGAATAATAAAACAGAGGATGGGTATAAATATCGACGGTTAGGCCAGCTGTGCCACGAATGGTGCTGGGGCCAATAAAGGGAAGCATAAAATAAGGGCCACTCGGTACTCCCCAGGTTGCCAAGGTTTGTCCGAAGTCTTCTTTGTGTTTAGTCAGGCCAACATGGGTAGCGGGGTCAAATAGGCCAAAGACGCCAAGCGTGGAATTGACGAAAATGCGGTAAAAGTCTGAACCAGCCTGTTCAATCTTGAATTGCAGCAGATCATTGACCAGCACGACGACATCGGACAGGTTGCTAAAAAAATTGGAGACACCGCTCTGGATGAAGTTCGGGGTATAGTCTGCATAGGCTTGGGCCGCAGGGCGAATGGCTGCCTCGTCCACGGTCGTGTTGAACTTATAAATGGCCCGGTTATAGGACTCAAAGGGATCGTGTTCATCCGCTGGACCGGGTACGCTGGCGCAACCGCTGGCAAGCACGATGCCTGTTAGCAGAATGAAGAACTGGCAAAATTTAATAAAAGATAGGTTTAGGGTCATGGTGCTTGGTACATGATTATTATTTGAATGTACGATACAAGATAAAAGGTTCAATATACAAGGTTCAAAATGCTGGACGGTTTAAAATTTTTTTGCTTGTATCTTTAGGTACTGATTTTATTTCGCCTCGGTTTTAATCTTGCCGCAACGCTGACAGCGATAACGACTGATCAGCTTACCTGATTTAACCCCGAAAGGATGTTCGTTGGCTATCTCCCATTTATGAAAACCACTTTTGCATAGTGTTTTGCCCCGGTGTTGGTCTTTTGGGCGGATTTTTTTAAATTGCAGGACATTGCTCATTAGGGGTAAATTATTGGTTCCGAATGACAGGGCATAGTATGGCAGAAAACCTAGATAACGTGCTGATTGGTTCCCGTGGTTGGTTACATTCTGGTTGGCAGCATAATTTCTATCCGGATGATCTGCCGCAAGACTGGCAACTAGCTTATTATAGCAATGAATTTTCTATGGTCGTAATCCGCGAGCAGGAATGGATGCAGATTGAGGATATGGCTGATCTGCAAAAGGAATGCCCAGAGGACTTTCAGTTTCTGATTGAGTTGCCTGTTTTGGCGCCAACAGAAAATTTGTTCGGCCAGTTTATCGACAGAATTCAGCAGTTGGATCGTCAGTGTGCCGGGGTGATTATTCCGGCGCAACAGGAACCGCTGCTCGTTCATTGTCGTTCCAGCTTGCCGGAAACCATTCCCTGTTATTTTGAGGGGACTCTGGCGAGTGAAACAAACGGTTTGATCAGCGTGTCTGACGGCACAAGTTTGAAAGAATTGCGGGTATTGCTGGAGTCAGCCCTGCGCTTGTCGGCTTCATCCCCTGTGCGGGTGATTGTGGAAGGCGAGCCGCCAGAGATTGAGCTGTTGCGCAATGCCGAAACCCTGTTGGGCTTATTGTAACGTTTAGATTCTGTCTTCGAGTTGCTCTTCGCGTTCATCTGCCCTTGTATCTTGCCTCCTGTATCCTGTATCTTTGCGCCATGCCCGGAAATACAAATATGGATTTTCATGACTGATAATAATTCTCTGCTTGAACCTCCCCTGGTAAAAATCCGTAACCTGAGTTTTTCTCGCGGTGCGCACAAAATTTTTGACGGTATCAATTTAGATATCCAGCGCGGCAAGGTAACCGCGATCATGGGTCCCAGTGGTACCGGCAAAACCACCCTGTTGCGGCTCATTGGCGGCCAGTTGCACCCGGATGCAGGCACGGTCGAGGTGGACGGTCAGTCCGTCCCCAAGCTGGGACACAGTAAGCTTTATCAGTTACGTAAACGCATGGGCATGCTGTTTCAGAATGGTGCATTGCTCACCGATATCAATGTCTTCGATAATGTGGCCTTTCCCCTGCGCGAACATACCCGCCTATCACCACGTCTGATTCGTACCCTGGTGCTAATGAAGCTAGAAGCGGTGGGCCTGCGCGGCGCACGGGATCTGATGCCCAGTGAGTTATCGGGCGGTATGTCACGGCGCGTGGCGCTGGCACGCGCCGTGGTGATGGATCCCATGATAATGATGTATGACGAACCCTTCACTGGCCAGGATCCCATCTCTATGGGGGTGCTGGTGCGTCTGATTCGTTCCCTTAATGATGCCCTGGGTTTGAGCAGCATCATTGTCTCCCACGACATTCAGGAAACAGCGGCGATCGCCGACTATATTTATTTATTGTCTGGCGGCAAGGTGGTGGCCGAGGGAACCACGGAAGATCTGTATGCATCCGAGTCAGAATGGGCGCAGCAGTTTCTGCAGGGCGAGCCTGATGGGCCAGTGCCGTTTCACTATCCCGCGCGTGATTTTACCGAAGACATGCTGGACCTGCCGGCAGGGGGCGCAAACTGATGCTGACTATGCTGCAAGGTTTGGGACGCACGGCGCTGGATTTTTTTCAGCGTCTGGGGCGCGGGCATCTTTTGCTGCTGCAGATTTTGTCCGGTTCTCATACCCTGTTGCCGCGTTTCGGTCTGGTTATTAAACAGGTCTTTTCGGTAGGTGTGCTGTCGCTGCTGATTATTCTGGTATCCGGCCTGTTTGTCGGTATGGTGCTGGGCCTGCAGGGCTATAATACGCTGGTAGATTTTGGCGCCGAGGAATCCCTGGGCGTGGTGGTATCACTGTCGCTGGTGCGCGAGTTGGGTCCGGTGGTCAGCGCGCTGTTGTTTGCCGGCCGCGCGGGTTCGGCGTTGACCGCCGAGATTGGCCTAATGAAGGCGACCGAGCAATTATCCGCAATGGAAATGATGGCCGTGGATCCGGTGCGCCGGGTATTAGCGCCGCGTTTCTGGGCCGGGGTGATTTCCATGCCTCTGTTAGCCGCTATTTTTAGCGCGGTCGGCGTGATTGGTGGTTATTTTGTTGGTGTTGGCTTGCTCGGTGTTGATGATGGCGCCTACTGGTCACAGATGCAGGCCAATGTTGACCTGTATAAAGATATTCTTAATGGTGTGATTAAGAGTTTCGTCTTCGGCATCGTGGTCACCTGGATCGCTATTTTTGAAGGTAACGATGCAGTGCCTACTTCGGAGGGGGTCAGCCGTGCCACCACCCGCACGGTCGTACATTCATCACTGGCGGTGCTGGGGCTGGACTTTATTCTTACGGCCTTGATGTTTGGCAGCTAACGGCGCTAACGCCTGACAGATTAACGGCCATGAAAAAACAGATCGGATATTTTTAGTATGTGTGCGTTTAGATTAAGGGAGAAAAAACCATGACTTCGCGTATGACAGAAATTTGGGTTGGCATTTTTGTCGCCGCCGGCATGGCCGCCCTGTTTATGCTGGCCATGCAGGTCAGTAACCTGAATACTTATAGTAATGCCGATGGTTTTGATGTCATTGCGCGTTTCGAAGATGCCAGCGGTTTAAAGGTGCGTTCGCCGGTGACTATGGCCGGGGTACGTATTGGCCGGGTGAAAGACATCCGTTTTGACGATAAAACATTTGAAGCTATTGTGACCCTGCGCCTGGGCAAGGGTCACACCAGCTTGCCGGAGGATACCTCGGCGAGTATTTATACTGCCGGTCTGCTGGGGGAAAAATACGTCGGGCTAGAAGCGGGTGCGGGATCTAACCACTGTGAGGATCTGGCACTGGAAGCCGAACTGGATGGCAGCACGTTTAATCCAGCCGATTGCAAGAGTAATGGTGCTAGTAACGTGCTGCATAACGGTTCCGTTATTACCCTGACCCAAAGCTCAATGGTCCTGGAAAAATTGATTGGTCAGTTCGTTTCCAAATTTCTTAGTGAAAGTAACGTGGAAAAGAAAAAATGATAAGACAACGTTTTTATGCTTTGATTCTGCCGTTATTCTTATTGCTGGGGAGTGTTAATCTGGCCCAGGCCGCGCCAATGGCGCCAGATCTGTTGATAAAAAATACCACCGAAGAAATGCTAGCGGCGCTGAAGGAACACAGTAAGGAACTGAAACAGGATCCAGCCGTAGTCTATGGTCTGGTTAGTGATATTGTTCTGCCAAATTTTGATTTTATTCGTATGTCCCGTTCAGTGCTGGCACGCAACTGGAAAAAAGCCACGCGCAAGCAGAAGCTGGGCTTTGTGCGGGCTTTTCGTACGTTGATGGTGCGTACTTATGCGGTGGCGTTGCTGGAATATACTAGCCAGGAAATTCATGTTTTGCCGGCAAAACTCAAAGCAGGTGACAAATATGCCACGGTGCGCATGGAAGTGCTGCAGCCGGGCAAGCAGCCGGTGATTATCAACTACCGGCTGCATCTGAAGAAAAAGGGCTGGAAAGTGTATGACGTAACGGTGGACGGGATTTCTTTGATCACCAATTACCGTACTTCGTTTGCTGCCGAGGTTAAACAGCAGGGACTGGATGCCCTGATCGCGCGGTTGCAAAAACACAATGAGAAAGCAAAAGGATGAGCACTGCAGAGTTGCAGGAAGAAGGCCATAGCCTGAAAATTTCCGGTGATCTGAACCGGGAAACGGTGCCGGATCTCCTGCTCCAGTTAAAGACTCGATTGCAACAGCATCCAGGTGAGAAGATCTGTATCAACCTTGAGGGCGTCAGTCGCAGCGACAGCGCCGGATTAGCGTTGCTGGTGGAATGCCGCCGCCTCATGCGTCTGCAGCAGGGCAGCCTGTGTTTTGAAGCTTTGCCGGAACAGATGCAGCATATGGCCCAAATCAGCGGGCTGACGGACTTTCTGCAGTGAAATGATAGACCGTGGATAATTAACGCGGAGAACGCAGAGGCGCTAAGACGCA